>NZ_JAEHBX010000111.1:0-9779 GCF_016483395.1 Bacillus cereus group sp. N21 | reverse complement strand
GCTCCGATTGAATATCGAATCTCGATGGCTGCATAGTCTTTTTTTACAGCTGTCCACTTGACGGGGGTAAGACCAGAAGAACTGTCTTTTTTGGTTATTTTATTCCAAAGTTTAGCGATACTCCAAATGATAATAATCATGATGGAAGCGATAATTGACCAAACAATGGATACAACTTCAAGTGCCATGTTGGGAAGGAATGTAAGAATAGAAATTCCTTTATGGAATAACCATTCGATAAAATGAAAGCTCATTTGTAGTAGGAGCACAATTCCAATTATAATTCCAGTTACAATTTGTTTCCCTTTTTCTTTCCACATGACATTCACCTCATGTTAACTCATTAATTTTAAGCCAACTGCACCGCATAAAATGCAGCTTAAAAAGGCAAGGCGACGCCAATCAGCTGATTCACGGAAGATAAGAATACCTAGAAGCGCACTTCCAGCAGTTCCAATTCCAGTCCAAATTGCATAAGCTGTTCCCATTGGTAATGAGTTCATTGCAAGTGATAAGAAGAAGAAGCTTACGGCAAAGTTAGCGATTAAAATAAGCTTAGGTGCCCAGCCTTTCTTTTCAGTGGCTACTTTCATAAACAGTACACCAACAATTTCACAAATACCAGCAATAATTAAAAATACCCATGCCATTTTATGCAGCCTCCTTCTCTTCTTGTTTACCCGTTACTCGTTTTAATCCAATAACGCCAAAGAAGATTAAACCAATAAATAAGATTTTTACAATTGAAAATGGTTCTCCGAAAATAAAGATTTCTGTAAGAACGATTCCACCGGCTCCGATTCCTGTAAAGACTGCATATACAGTTCCAACAGGTAGATCCTTATAAGCTTTAAATAATAGGACGAAACTAATTGCGATTATAAGAGCAACACCAACCCATTCAAGTGGAGTAGTTGCGTGCTTTAGTCCAATCACCCAAAAAATTTCAATGATGCCAGCTAAAATTACATAAATCCATGCCATATATTATTTCTCCTTCCTACCAGTCGTTAGGTGAAGGGCTGAAAAACGACGCATTGCTATTTGCAATCCGTCATTGTGAAAGCCCTCGCCAAAACACTTTCCAAGAAGCACTTAAACGGGTCTCAAAGCGATTTAAGCCTGCGTACAATAGTTCAACCATTAGACCGTCAAGTAAGCATAAATAAGCCTCTAAAGCGTCTTGTATTTCAAGGTTATGCAGTTCACCTTGTTCATTTTCTCGTTTGAATACAGGAAATAAAAGTTCTCTGATGTTTTCAATGTGAGCATTTGATTTTTCAATAATTTGTTCGCGAAATGCATCAGGCGGAAAATAGGAAGTGCGTAACCAAAACATCGATTCTTCACTTTCACCAAATCGCTTTGCGTAACCTTTTAACAAGTTTACAAGTAATGCTTCAGTAGATGACTTTGAAAATTTTTTTATATCGTCTGTAAAGCATTGTAAATCTTTTTGAAGAGCAGCTTCTAAGCAGATGAAGTATAATTCTTCTTTTCCCTTAAAGTGTGCGTAAATCGATGGTTTTTTAATCCCGACTTCCTGTGCAATATTTGCTAACGAAGTCCCTTCGTAGCCATAGCGTGCGAAATGAGAAAGTGCTACAGCTTTAATGCGGTTTGCTGTCATTTTCATCCCCTACCTACCATTCGTTAGGTTCATTGTAAAAGAGAATAAGCATAAAGTCAATGAGTCAAATGATTTAAAAAGAGTACCTGAATTGGCACTCTTTACACAGTTTTTCGTTCAATTAAATGGAAAGGGAGTTCCTCTGAGCTACCTATAATTTGTTCGGCCTGTATTTGCTTATGAAATAAAGAAAAGGCTCGAGTACCCATTGTTAAACCAGGATGTTCAATTGTTGTAATCTCTAATGCTGTTGAAATTTCATGGTTATCAAAGCCAAGAATGGCGAGATCTTCTGGTACACGTAGGCCGTGTTTTCTTGCTTCAGTTGTTAAACCAGCGGCCACTTGATCATTAGCAGCAAAAATAGCAGTTGGGCGCTCTTTCATGTTTAAAATACTGTGCAGAACTTTTGCACCATCTTGCATATTGTAACATTGGTAAAACATCCAATCTGGTTGTACTCTTTTTTGGGCAGTATGAAGAGCATCGGAAAAGGCTTTTTCACGCTGCTTTGTATTTATGCTATTTTGCCTTGCTAAACAAAAACCAATCTTCTCATGACCTTTACGCAATAAATATTCTGTACCAATGCGAAACCCTTCATAATGATTAACATAAACAGATGAAACGAGGGGATGCTCCATCTTTTCACATGAGATGATAGGAGCGAATTTTGCAAATGGTTCAATTTGTTCCCACGAGCTTGCGCGTGAGCAAATAATCATGCCATCAAATTGTTTCATTTTCATCATCTCTAGAACACGAATTTCTTCTTTACTATCATAGTTCGTTTGGCATAGGTTAATCTGATAGTCAGCAGCTAA
Source organism: Bacillus cereus group sp. N21 (assembly GCF_016483395.1). Lineage (NCBI taxonomy): Bacteria > Bacillati > Bacillota > Bacilli > Caryophanales > Bacillaceae > Bacillus > Bacillus cereus group sp. N21. The sequence continues at coordinate 7,325 of NZ_JAEHBX010000111.1, read as the reverse complement.
TGCTTCATTTCCAATCCCTTCAATAATTGTACTAAAGTAGGGTAAATTAATAAAAGGAAGCATAACACCGACCGTCAATGTTTTTCCTGTTATTAAATGAATTGCATTTATATTTTTTGCATAATTTAGTTCTTCAACCGCATCTAAAACGCGTTTTCGTTTTTCATCGCTGACGTAGGGATGGTCATTTAGCACGCGTGAAACCGTCGTTATAGATACCCCAGCGGTTTTCGCAATTTGTTTTATATTCGCCATATGTATCACCTCTTCGTTCATTATATAGGCAAATAGATAAGAATGGAAAAAATACTGAAAAATGCTTGACCTGAAAAGCTTTTCACAATCTATGTTATAAAAGGACCTTCTGTTATTCGCGTAACCTTTTTATTTTGGGCGTAAGAGTAGCAGAAAGTCTTTTTTTGTCTAAATAGAAATGCTGTGTCAAAATGTGTGAGATAAACGAGGAAAGTTTCCAAAGGGAGAATGAACAAGCGAAGCGAATATGAACAACATACTAACGCTTTGTTCGTAAAGGGAGCGGTATGAAAGGGCGGAAACAAATTGAAAAAAGGGCTCATTTGTTTCGTGTTTTCTAGTGTGTTACTTAGCTTATGTTCGTTTCAACAAACGATAAATGAAGATAAAAATTTTGTGGAAAGCACAGGAGGGGCTACAGATCGCGTATCTGGTCCTATCTTATTAAAAGATGTTTCTAATTATTTTCCAAAATCAGTTAAAGTTCCAACGTTTTTACCGTATGACATTACGAATGATATAAAAGGGGAAGTAAGAGCAATTGGGAAGAAGAACGCTGTCTTAACGATTAAATATAAGCAAAAGGAAAAAGAAAAAAAGATTATGTAGAATTAACAGTTGCTAACTTTTCTTATAGTTTTCCGTATATTGTGGAACAAAATCGATTTCAGGAACAAGTGAAGTTGAATAATGGGGCAACTGCTTATTTTAAAAATAGGGATGAATTTGAACAGGGGGAAGAATTTGCAACGCTTATATGGAAAGAGAAAGGGCTGGAATATCAGTTGTTGTATCGAAATACAGAAGTACAAGATGGAGAAGTAGTAAAAAAGAACTTACTATATATTGCGAACAACATGGAAGAAAAGAACTAGCGGATGAATCATGCTAGTTCTTTAAAATATTATTTCTTTTTAATTTTGCCTGTCCAAGATTTAAATCCACCTTGTAGTTGGTAGAAATCTTTGTAACCTTGTTTTTTTAGATATTGAGCTGCACGTCCTGTACGGAATCCGCTTTGGCAGTATAAATAGACAGGTTGGTCTTTACGTAGCTCTTTGTAACGCATACGGATTTGTGATAATGGAATGTTACGAGCACCTAAAATATGCCCCGCGTTAAATTCATCTGCTTCACGAATATCGATAAGCTGTGCCTTACGGTAGCCAGCGCGAAATTCTTCTTCTGAAAGTGTTTTAATTAATTTTTTCTGATAGAAAAACATCCATACAGAGTAGCCGATGATTCCTACGATTACGGCTAATATAATAATCAAGTTTGTTGACACGATTCTATCGCTCCCTTTTTTCTTATCCTACTTTCAATATTATAATGCCCATATGTATTTATGCAACAGGTTCGTTCGGTGAGGAGGAGAAATTTCGTATTCTTTCACAAATTTTGTCGAATTTGTTAGACTAGAGATTGTGAAAAATAATTGGTTATATGAGGTGCAGGATGGGAAAAGAAAAATGGTGTTATATTAACTCTGGTCAATGTTCACCAGCATTTAATATGGCGTTAGATGAATGTTTATTAAATTGGCAAAGTGAAAAGAAAATGCCGCCGACGATTCGTTTTTATGAATGGGAAGTGCCAACATTAACAGTAGGGTATTTTCAACGTGTAGAAAAAGATATCAATATGGATGTAGTAAATGAAAAGAAATATGGTTTTGTTCGCCGTCAAACAGGTGGTAGGGGTGTATTGCATGATAAGGAATTAACGTACAGTGTTATCGTTTCTGAGGATCATCCGAATATGCCGAAAACAGTTACGGAAGCATACCGAGTAATTTCGCAAGGGTTATTAGACGGGTTTAAGGCGTTAGGATTAGAAGCTTACTATGCGGTTCCAAAAACGGAAGCAGACCGTGAGAATTTAAAAAATCCACGCTCAGGCGTATGTTTCGATGCACCATCTTGGTATGAAATTGTTGTAGAAGGCCGAAAGATTGCTGGAAGTGCACAGACACGACAAAAAGGTGTTATCCTGCAGCATGGATCTATTCCGCTAGAAATCGATTTAGATGAGCTGTATGATTTATTCTTATTCCCAAATGAGCGAGTGAAAGAGCGTATGAAGAGCATGTTTTCTTCTAAGGCCGTTGCAATCAATGAATTAACAGATCGAACGTTTACAATCGAACAGTTGATTGAAGCCTTCCAAGTTGGATTTGAAAAAGGCTTAGATGTGGAGCTAGTTCCGTATGAACTAACGGAAGAACAGCTTAAGGAAGTGCAAACATTGGCAAAAGAAAAGTACGAAAGTGATGAGTGGAATTATAAAAAATAAGGAGAGGGCATTTGCCCTCTCCTTATTTTTATAGTAAATTCAGTACTTTTTCTACTTTGATTCCTTTATCTTGTAAAGAACGAAGACGATTTACAACATCCATAATCTCTTTATCAAAAGTAACGCTAATTCCTTGGCTTTGTAATTCTTCTTTTAAGTTTTCAATGGAATCATCTATATCGATGCCAAGCTCATAATCTTGACATACTTCAATTGTTTTCTTCACAAGCTTCACATAATTTTCTTGTAGTTTTGAATTCGCTTCGGCTGGAGCCGCTTGTTTTGGTTTTGTAGGCATAGCCGAAACCGTTTCTTGCTTTGCAACCGGAGTGGGTACTTCTTTCTTTACAGGTGCTGAAGTAGGTGCCGCTACAACTGTCTCTGAACGTACTGGCTTTGGCGCTGGTGCTGGAGTAGGTTTAGGGATTACAACGGGTTCTTCAGCACGTGTAACAGGCTTTGGAGCAGCTGTGACTACTTTAGGTACTTTTTCTACCACTACTTCTTTTTTGGGAGCAGTTTCTACAGGTGCCACTTCCTGTTCAGCTGCTTCTTTATTCTCTTTGCTCCACATAACGCGTTCGATTTCTAGGGAAACATTGTTTTTGTTCATTGCGGTTAATGTAACTTTACCAACTTCAGCGTTTCCAGTGAAATCGACAATTTTATAAATCACACTTTTGTTCCAATCTACGTTCCCGCTCAAAAATAATTCTTCGTTACATTTTGGCGTTAAGCCCTCGATTTTAATTTCTGCATTTACACCGTTTTCACTATATACCATAATTAGCGAAGCATTTACATCTTCGTCTGCTAACATTAGTTCACGTACCATTTTGCCGGTGCGTACTTGCGTTTTTTTCTTAAGTGACATCAAATTTCCCCTCTCAAAAATTCATTAATAATAAAAAAATCGTATAACGAAAAATAATTGCTCACGAAGAAATATGATACCGATAATAAAAGCATCACGTCAACAATTAACTTTAATTATTTTGCATTTTTCTTTTTTTCTTTATGAAATTTTTCAATTTGTAAAATTAGACAGAAGAAAAACAGCCTTTTGAAGGCTGTTAAAATCTAGAGGTTTTATATAAAATTTTGTATAAAATGTAAAAGGAAATTGTAATAAGAGCACCTTGCCAAACTGTTAAGTTATAGGATAAATAAGGTTTTGTTTTAAAGTAAATATCTGAAAACACTGATAATCCAAATGGTATACAAGCTGATAATATGAGCATAATTTTTTGCTTCCAAGACGCTAGCATTGTGAAAGAATATCGTCTTAATACGGAAAAAGTTAAAAAAGTACCAGTGGTTAAAATAATAGCTGACAATATTGTTCCTAGGATACTAAATGGAATCCCTGGTTTATTTGCATGATTAAAAAATACATGCGTAAATGTATCATATCCAAATTGGATAGCTAACAATAAACTAACTGCAAAGCCAATACCTGCACCTTTTTCGAAAGTAGTTTGGTGCTCAGAGGAATTAATTAATTCATCGCAATATGCTTTTAAATCCTCTCCAAAAATATCATAGGCATTTTTACTATTTTTTTGAGCTTCTAAAAGGTGATCTAGTATTTCTAATAATAGCTCCTCCATTTGCTCCTGTGGAATACTAGTAAACCGCAAATATATGAGCATATCTCCATAGATAGCTTCATTTTCGGGGGTTAGAAGTTTGCGTTTTTTATTGTTAAGTTCAACCATGTCTTTTGCCTTCAATCCTCTCACTCCCTGTATAATTAAAAGTTGACGCGTCTATAAAAAATTTTATAAAAAAAATAAAAAGTGATGGCAAGTAATGATCCAATCCAAGGAGAAAGTTGATACTTTATAAATGGACGGTCTATAAAAAATAAAGAAATGACAATGAGTATAAACCATGGACTTTGTTGGTAAATGAATCTCGTTATGCGCTTCCAATTACCCATATGGTTATTGAATAAATCCCCTTTGATAAAGTCAAATACAAAACGGATAGCAAGGTGTATAGCGATAATGATTACAAATACATATATAAAATTTATCTGTACAAATTGAAAGCGTTTGTTATCAGAGAAAAAGGGTAAAATAAAAGCGACAAGAGAATTAATAGCGAAAAATATAGCGAGTAAATAACTACTCATAAAGGCTGGTGTGGCTATTTTCTGCCATATATTTTGTTTTGGAAGTGCAGTGATTATTTCATCACAGTAAGCTTGTAAGTCAGTTCCGAAAATATCATAAGCATTTTTCTTTTCTTCTTGTGCATCAAGCAAGTGATCTAAAATCTCTAATAGCAGTTCTTCTACTTGCTGTTCTGGGATATTAGCTAATCGAATGTAAACGAGCATATCCCCGTAAGCCGCTTCATTTTCCTCCGCCAATAATTTGCGTTTTTTATTATTCAGCTCAATTAAATCTTTCGCTTTCATCAATCTCACTCTCCCTGCAATAAATTATTTACCGTTGTCGAAACCATCCCCCAGCTCTTCTTAAACTCTTCTAGCTGTTCGAACCCTTTATCGGTTACATGATAATATTTTCGCTTTGGCCCAAGGCTAGAAGCTTTTAATGTACCAGCAATGAGTTTTTCTTTTTGCATTCGTAGCAAAAGAGGATAGATACTACCTTCACTTACGAATGTAAAGCCATGTTGGTTTAATTTCGTACTCAGTTCATATCCATACACTTCTTCTTGCGAAATGATATATAAAATACATCCTTCGAGCACACCTTTTAACATTTGACTATGCAATTGCGTCACCGCCTTCAAGTAACTTGTTGTGCAAGGTAGTTGTTATCTGAATTATAACATCCGGTAACTTGCAACACAAGTTACTAAAGTGGAAAATTTTAAACAGCGCTGTCAGCATGCGTTTGCTCATACTAAAATGAGGAAGGGAATCATATGAAGCCATTTATGCCAAAGCTTGTTTATTTTGAATCGGGTACCACAACATTTGAGGATCGAATTGAAGCAGCCCGTAAAGTAGCGGGAGCAAATTTTCCACTTGGTTTTATTGATGCTCCAATTTATATGCATGAAGGTTGGGAAGACGGGTATCGTGAATTATTTGAACGACTTTCTGATGCGTTAAAAGACTTAACCCTACTAAATTTATCATTCGAATTGATTCAACATCGCTTTACTAAGCCAGCGAAAAAGGTAATACAACAACGTTATCCCAATACGAAACTCGAAATGGATGAGGAGAAACGAAAATATAAATGGGGACGATATGGCATCGGAAAATATGTATATCAGAAAGATGATGCAGTGAGGTTAGAGGAAACGATAAGAAGATATATTTACGAATATTTTCCGAATGCTGAAATTCAATATTTCACATAAAAGAATCTGTATATACATGCAGATTCTTTTTATGTTTCATAGCTTTTGGTCTGTTTCCACCCTTGTCATGATACCCTTTCTGGTGTATCATTTTATTGATTGCTTAGTGCGGAAAACACAAAATAAAATTGGATGGAGGAAGCCGATGCCTACCCCTAGTATGGAAGATTATATTGAACAAATTTATTTGTTAATTGATGAAAAGGGATATGCCCGCGTATCTGATATTGCTGAAGCGCTTAGTGTACATCCATCCTCTGTAACGAAAATGGTACAAAAGTTAGATAAAGATGAGTATCTAATTTATGAAAAATATAGAGGGCTTGTATTAACATCAAAAGGGAAAAAAATCGGGGAGCGTCTTGTATATCGTCATGAGTTACTAGAACAATTTATGCGTATCATCGGTGTGGATGAAAGTAAGATTTATAATGATGTAGAAGGAATTGAGCATCATTTAAGTTGGGAAGCTATTGACCGCATTGGTGATTTAGTACAATATTTTGAGCAAGATGAACTTCGAATTGAAACACTTCGTGGTGTTCAAAAAGCAAATGAAGAGCAGGGGAAGTAAAGGGAACGAGAGGCGTTTCCTTTTTTGTTTAGAAGAGGAATTTACTTTATTTAAGTTGAATGTATAGAGATGTGAAAAATTGTTTTGTAAAAGGCGGGATCGGAATGAAAGCAATTATTTTTGACTTTGATGGATTAATTGTAGATACAGAAACAATTTGGTTCCAAGCTTTTCAGGAAGTAATTCGCGAATATGGTGGAGATTTACCTCTAGAAGAGTTTGCAAAATGTATTGGAACAACAGATGAAGTGCTTTATACATATATTGAACAACAATTGAAAGAGCAATTTAATAAGAACTTGCTAAAAGAAAAAGTTTCGGCTTTACATCAAGAGAAAATGAAAATACCAGTAGCTCGTGATGGTGTGAAAGAATACTTAGAAGAAGCAAAAGGTCTTGGAGTAAAAATTGGTTTAGCTTCTAGTTCTTCAAGAGAATGGGTTATTGGGTTTTTAGAAGATTTAGGGATTCGGGAGTATTTTGAAGTAATTAAAACGAAAGAAGATGTGGAGAAAGTAAAACCAGATCCAGCACTGTATAAAGCGGCTATTGAAGAACTGAAAATTGATTCTTCAGAAGCTGTTGTGTTTGAGGATTCAGTAAATGGATTGAAAGCAGCGATTGCGGCAGGATTAAAATGTGTCGTTGTTCCAAATGAAGTTACAAAGGCTTTGCAGTTTGAAAATCACCATCTTCGCTTAGGAAGTATGAAAGAAAAAAGCTTAACAGAAGTACTTCAATATGTGAGGGAGCATAAATAAAAGAAAGACCGCATTTCCTATGAACTGTACCCTATAAAATGGACAGTTTAATAAAAAGACCTTTAAAAATTAGGCACTTAAAAGATGGTTCCGGT
>NZ_JAEHBX010000110.1:0-10060 GCF_016483395.1 Bacillus cereus group sp. N21 | reverse complement strand
CCATTATTTTTTAGTTTTTTGAAAGCACACAGCAAAGCAGGAGCCTTGTCTGTTGTGAGAACCGTTGGTTCTCCAAACGCTTTGATTAATCGTTTCATAAACATATAGGCAGCCTGATGATTTCTTGTTTTACGGAGTTGGATATCCAATGTGTATCCTTCTTGATCAATCGCACGATAGAGATAACACCACTCTCCTTTGACTTTGATGTAAGTCTCATCTAAATGCCAAGCAAAATGTGCAGATTTATTTTTCTTTTTCCAAATCTGATACATTAGATTACCATATTCATGTACCCAACGCATAATGGTTGTGTGAGCTATGAATAAGCCTCGTTCCTCCATCATTTCTACCAAATCACGGAAACTGAGGTTGTACCGTAGGTACCATCTGACTGTTAACACAATCACATTAGGTTGATAATGTTTCCACTTAAATAAATCTTGCTTTTTCATACTGAGCACGTCCTTTTTTAGAGTACTAGTATCAGTATGTCCAAGATTTAGAGATTACTTGCAATTATCTTGAAGTTTTTGCACCAGAACCGATGAATTTCTCACTTAAACCATCATTTGAATTTTTTATAGCATATCTATTTCTCAATTTATATTTATATAATATGCAAAATTGCATATTCATTATGAAAACTTAGAAAACTCAACACTTTAAAGTCTTGCACAACCAAAACTATAAGTAAACCCACCTAAATAACATGAATATTTTCCCATTTTTTACAACCAACTACCTTTACAGAATATATATATATATAAATATATTTTTTTAAAAATATATTTATTCTGTCTAAAACAGGATGTAAAAACAAAGGAGAAAAAAACATGAAAACAAAGAAACAAAGTTTAGCAGTTTTATTGTCAGCTGGTGTTATTGCTACATCAATTAGTTTACCGACACCTAGCTATGCCGCTACATCAAATAATGTGCTGTCTACAGAGAAGTATAATGAGACCATCAAGTCTCCAGAGTTTATTTCTGGACAGCTGACTACACCATCTTCAACAAAAACTGAGGATGTAGTATTTCGTTATATTGATGAAAATAAGGATAAATATAAACTAGGTACAAAAAGTGCTAAAGAATCATTCGCTGTGAAGAAACAAGATGGGGATAAATTAGGTACAAAAGTTGTTCGATTACAACAAACATATAATGGTGTTCCAGTATGGGGATCTACACAAGTTGCACATGTTGATGATAAAGGAGTATTAACTGTTTTTTCTGGAACCGTAATTCCTGATTTAGATAAAAAATTACAACAAACAAATCAAAAAATCTTTGCTGATGAGGCAGTGTCTATTGCTGAAAAGGAACTAGGGTTTAAACCAAACTATGATGTAAAACCAACATCTGAACTTGTAGTATATGCAAAAGATAACACAGTATCCTATGCATATCATGTTCATTTAGGATTTTTATCCCCACAACCAGGTAGCCATGATTATTTTGTTGAAGCAGAGACTGGGAAAATCCTAGATCATATTGAAGTTTTACATGCAGCAAGAACCCCAAGAAGTATTACTGGGACAGCAATAACGGGGACGGGTAAAGATTCATTTGGAAATACAAAAAATTTGAATCTCTTAAAATCTAATAATACTTATTATTTAGTAGATAAAACGCGTGGCCAGGGAATTTATACGTATGATGCACAAAATAAAGGAAGTGATGATGACACTTCCTTTCTTCCAGGTGTCCTTTTTAGTAATAGCACTAACAGTTTTACAAGCAAAAATGCACAAGCGGCTGTAGATGCTCATACTTATGCAGGAATAGTATATGATTATTATAAAAAACTTCAGGGAAGAGATTCCTATGACGGAAATGGGTCTAAAATTGTTTCATCTGTTCATTTTGGACAACAGTATGGAAACGCATTTTGGAGTCCGGAACTAAAACAAATGGTATATGGAGATGGAGATGGATCAACACGTTCATTTACAGCTGCAATTGATGCGGTTGGTCATGAACTAACACATGCAGTAACAGAGTCATCATCCAATTTAATATATCAAGATGAATCTGGCGCACTTAATGAAGCAATGTCAGATATTTTCGGAACGTTAATTGAATATTATAATAATTCAAAACCTGATTATTTAATTGGGTAAAATTTATACTTTCAATCAGGACAAGCCCTTCGTTCTATGAGTGATCCAACACAATACGGTGATCCAGACCATTATTCTAAACGTTATACAGGAACGAATCAAAGCAAATTAGTACACACAAATAGTGGGATTATCAATAAAGCAGCGTATCTCATTGCAGAGGGTGGTACTCATTATGGAGTAACTGTAAATGGTATTGGTAAAGATAAAATGGGTAAAATCTTTTATCTCGCAAATACTCAATATCTAACAGAATCGGCAACATTTTCTCAAGCAAGACAAGCCCTTGTACAGTCAGCTGCAGATTTATATGGAACACAATCAACTGAGGTTACCTCTGTAAACAAAGCATTTGATGCTGTTGGTGTGAAATAATTTTTATTTAACATAAAAAGACACCTGAAATAATAAAAAGTTTCTATAGTGCTAAAAAACGATATCCTTTTTGTACTTTTCTACAAAAAGAATATCGTTTTTTCATAAAATGAAAATCCTGACCCTCTATCCTCACCTTACACCACTCATCTCTGAATTATTGGTGATTAAGGATTAGTGGTGTGATTTTTGTGTTTCCCTCTTCAATGATTCCCGATAAAGAAGTTCATAACTCAAGGTTTTCAATAAACAGAAAACCTTAGCGTAAGAAAATCAAGAACTCAACTTCCAACAAATATAGGGTTCCGGTGCAAGAACTTCAAGATACATGCAAGTAACCTCTAAATCTTGGACATACTGATACTATTACTCTAAAAAAGGCGTGTGATCGGTATGAAAAAGGAAAATTTGTTCAAATGGAAGCATTATCAATCTGATATGATTTTATTAACTGTGAGATGGTACCTACGGTACAACCTCAGTTTTCGTGATTTGGTAGAAATGATGGAGGAACGAGGTTTGTCTATTGCTCACACCACCATTATGCGTTGGGTGCATCAATATGGACCTGAATTAGACGAAAGAGTACGACGTCATCTTAAGACGACAAATGATTCCTGGAGAGTCGATGAAACGTATGTGAAAGTAAAAGGTCAATGGATGTATCTGTATCGTGCCGTGGATTCCGAAGGAAACACGATTGATTTTTATCTCAGTAAAACAAGAGACAAACAGGCTGCAAAGCACTTCTTTAAGAAAGCTTTGCGGTCTTTGCATGTTTCTAAACCTCGTGTCATAACAGTCGATAAGAATCCGGCTTATCCTATAGCAATTGAACAGTTGAAAAAAGAGAAAAGCATATCTGACGGTATGCAACTTAGACAACAGAAGTACTTGAATAACATAGTAGAGCAAGATCATCGCTTTATAAAGAAACGAGTCCGTTCTATGTTAGGATTAAAAACGTTTCAAACAGCCAAACGGATTATCTTTGGAGTAGAGGTGATGCATATGCTGAAAAAAGGACAACTGCAACAAGGGATGGAGTCTGTCCAAAACGAGATTGAATTCACAACATAAATTATTTGGAGTAGCATCATAACTCCTAGATGAAAAGGATATGGAGGCTCTATGTTTCTAGCAAATCATATTTGCACCAGAACCCTTACTTAATCAAAAATAAAAAGGTTCCATTTGAACAAATTTTCCTTTTCTATGCTGATCACACACCTTTTTTAGAGTCATACTATCAGTGTGTCCAAGATTTAGAGATTACTTGCAAGAATCTTGGAGTTTTTGTACCAAAAGCAGGTTTTCAGTATTCATAGAACTACTCCCAATTATAGAAGGGGGAGTAGTTCAAATACTGCATATGGATTCTATTCCTTATATTCAGACTGAATTTCTGACTTTGTTGGATTTTGTATGTTTTTTTCGTCGGGTATCGGTTTCCACCAATTACCAGTTATGAATAACATGGTCAATAAATTATAACTGTCACTAAAATAGCTTTCTTTTTTATTCTTCATCCAATCCCAGCCGTTATTAACCCACGCTTGATTATTACTGTTAGTCGTACCAGCAGCAATAAATGGTGAAACGAACACAGCTGTTGGATAATCACCAATGTTTGTTCCATTTAGTTCATAACCGTCCACAATTTTAGATGGGTTACCTTTTGTTTTATTTTTAATCCACGTAGCGACCTTATCAGAAATCACCTTACTTCTCTTTTCTCCATACATTGCATAATCCATAACAATTCGGAGTGGTACACGACTCGCATTATAGTAATATGCATCGGTATGTTTTGATTCATCTAAAAAGTTTTTAGGCGCAGGCTGTGGTGGATTTTTCACAACAAAATCAGAAATCAATCCTGTAGTTGGCGAGTATTTATTTGTAAACTGTGTATAAGTGTTGTAGAGATTATCAATAACATTAAGCCAAGTTTTATCCCTTGTAAATTCGTAGAAAGCTCTTAAATGAGACATCATCCAATCGGAAGGTCTAGTATCAAATGTACTCTTTGAACCCCAATCACCTAAATTCAAACTATTATTTTTGGTCACATTACTAGCCTTAATACCTTTTGTAATCATATTGTGAGCTTCTTTCAAATAATTGATTGTGCCATTTGACCCCCATTGCTTATGAGCAAGAAGAAGTGAGTAAGCAATGTCTAAATCCCCATCTGTCGCAGAATCAAAATGCCCTTGAGCTTTTTTACTATCGGCTACAACCCAACCCATTAAATTGGGATTTTCGGAACTTTTAAAAGCTCTCGCTGTTTTAAATAAGCCATTATAAATAGTTTGGGCGTTTGAATCATAACCTGCCATTAAAACCGTGATTATCATACCATAACCCTGTCCTTCTGAAGTTCCTAACGGTTTAAAGCCATCTGCATTTCCTGTAATCTCTCCTTTGACGTAGTAACCACCTGGAAGTGAAGAAAGATCATTCTTTAGATACTTATTTTTCCAATTATTATAATAATTTTCAACTGAAGTATTCAAACTTTCTTGTAAAACATGATTCGGTTTAATAATACCAGAGTAGTTTACTTGCTGTGGAAAGGGTTTCATCTCTTTAGCAACAGCTGCTACTTGAGAAGTGTTTGATGTAGTAGAAGGATTTATTATGTCTCCAGTATTTCTTAATGAAGTGTTGTCTAAAACCTCTGCAGCAGTACAATTAGTATAACTTGCTAAACCTATACCAAATGCGGATATAAAAGTTAATATCTTTCTTTTTCGGCTCATTTTTCGGCTCCTTTAAAAAATTAATTTTCGAAAAGTACAGAAACAATCCTATGATTCTATGAAATTTACTTTACTAATGCATCAACTTTGATTTACTTTTCATCTTTGCTCAATTCCATTTTACAAATGATATATATAATTTGTATTTCTAGGTAGTTTTCGAACAGAGCGGATACAATTACTCTTGATTTAGTAGTTTATATAAGAAAGTAAAATCACCATATTTATGTGTCTTAGCAGATACAATTGAATCGAAATTTCAGATAAAATGGGATGTGATTTTATATGGCTCTCAAAATTTACTGTTGTTCGCTTTCCAAAATTTTTTGATACTATTTGTTACGGAATTTTTTCTTTGGGAGAAGAATCCGCATGTAAATTCGAGCCACCTACACCGAATGCCATTGTTCATGCCACCACAACAGCCAATAATAAGCCAAAGGAATTTTTCAATATAATCACCTCTTAAAATGTATTTATATAGGAACTGTACCGTTTTTTGGTGATTATTGAAATAGTCTTTAATATTTTTCAAAAGATGTCTGATTTTATGTTTTTTACTATCTTTATAGGAATATGACTGACCGAGCATGTTCTATAAACAAAAAGAAAACACCTAAGCTATGGTTCTGCGTAGGTGTTTCCTTTTGCATAATGTTTTTTTATATTGGACTACTTAAATCTGGTTCTGGTGCAAATATGATTTGTTAGAAACATATTTGCACCAGAACCATTCATATCTAGTATATTTTTCTTATATTTTCCATTAAAATCAAATCAAAACTACTTTACTAACTAAGGAGAAGACAATGAAACATAACATTAATCTATGGTCCTTTATTTGTTCTTTGATTTGTATTGGTTTATTCCGTTTATATTTTGAAATCCCATCTGAAATATTCAAGTTTTTTACGGATTCACTACACATTCACCCTTTATTCATTTTACTAGTTTTAACAGTAGGAACTTTTTTTGCTGGCATGATTGGCTTCTCTAAGGTGAATAATTGGGTAGCGATGCTTAGAAGCATAGTAACAGTCCTACTAACATTTTCATTATCTGTATTTCTAACACTTACTTTGATTGTAGGATATGCGTTAAGTTAAAACGCAATTTAAATACAAGACTGAATAAAACTCAATATTCCGTCAATACTGTAGATACCCATTTCTTAACCTATTCCACAACCCGAGCAGTTAGCTTTTGCTAGCTGCTCTTATTTCTTCTTCTGAAGCATGTCTTAAAAATTCTGTAGAAGCTAACCACCTAGTTTTATCACCACATAATTCAATTCTGATAACTTGATTTCTTGGCTTTATAACTCGTGCTAGCCCATGTTGTTCTGGATAATCTGGATGAACAACCATTACATAGTCATCTTCTTTGAATTCCATATCCATCCCCCTTTTCTACAAAATGAAATTTTCGTTCATATTTTCGTCATATTTCCAAAAAATTTTCATCAACTTACAAAATATGACACTATCTCTATTTCTTAATTGGTATTATTGGTTCTGGTGCAAAAACTTCAGAATAATTACAATAAATCTATAAGACTTGGCCATACTGATACTATTACTCTAGAAAGGGTGCGTGATTGGTATGGAAAAGGAAAATTTGTTCAAATGGAAGCACTATCAACCTGACATTATTTTGTTAACAGTAAGATGGTACCTACGGTACAATCTAAGTTTTCGCGATTTAGTGGAAATGATGGAGGAACGAGGTTTGTCTATTGCTCACACAACGATTATGCGATGGGTTCATCAATATGGACCTCAATTAGAAGAGAAAGTACGACATCATCTTAAATCAACAAATGACTCGTGGAGAGTCGATGAAACTTATATTAAAGTAAAAGGTCAATGGATGTACTTATATCGCGCAGTCGATTCAGAGGGGAGTACAATTGATTTTTATCTAAATAAATCAAGAGATAAACAAGCAGCCAAGCACTTTTTCAAGAAAGCCTTGGCTTTTTCGTATGTTTCTAAACCTCGTGTAATAACAGTAGATAAGAACCCTACCTATCCTGTAGCGATTCAAGAGTTGACAGAAGAGAAACATATGCCTGAAGGCATACAACTAAGGCAAATTAAATATCTCAATAATATAGTGGAACAAGACCACCGGTTTATTAAAAGGCGTGTTCGTTCTATGTTAGGATTTAAGTCATTTAAAACAGCAATCTCTATATTGAGTGGTGTTGAAGCCATGCATATGATGAAAAAAGGACAACTTGTTTTACCGGTTAAGTCTGTCCCAAACCAGAAACAATTTATTCATAAATTGTTTGGCTTAGCTTCATAAGATAGAAATGAAAAAGAAATTGCTACTCTATGCTTCTAACTAACATTTTTGCACCAGAACCGGAAATTATGTAAAAAAGCTAGTATGAATCTAGCTTTTTACATAATTTCCGTTATCTGAAGTTAATTGCAGAGTGTACTTATACTAAATTCTCTTTCTACGAATTTCTGAATTGTATGTTGAAATTCTTTAGGATTCTCTATATAAGGGTGATGTCTGTCATCTAGTATAGTTACATACTTGTTAGGGAACTTAAATTTTTTATAATGGTCTGGTCCAATAGCATGATCATGTTTTCCACTAATTATTAATGTTGGTGTATGGATCTGGCTTGTGATTTTTGTATAGTCTTGAAAAAATCCAATGTCCTTAAAGACATATTCACGGAAGTTAGGTCTGTATATAAGATCCTTATCTAACTGCTCAAGAACTTTTAAATTCTCTTTACTTTCAAATTGCATGTCATAATATAGTTCTCTTTCTAATAGCTCTTTTGCTAAGCCAAAAAAGTCTTCATAAAATTGTTCCATTGATTCATAGTTATCGGTAATTTTTTCTTGGTTGAGCCACTTTCGCCCTATATTCATTTGATGCATATTTGTTTCCCTTTTGTTTAATGTGGAGTTTAACAAAATTAATCCTAATGTTGATTCTGGGTACTGCTTTGCATAATTTGTAGCCAATATACCACCAAAGGAGTGTCCCATCACAAACCATTTTTTTAATCCGAACTCATTTCTTATTTCTTCAAGATCTTGTAATAATCTATTTAGTGAGTAATCATCTTGCTTAGATAAAGAAGAGCGTCCACAACCTCTTTGATCTAGGTAATACATTTGCATGAAATTCTCTAAAGACGGTCCTGCTGCTTTTTCAAAAGAATAGCTCCAATAGCCAGGACCACCGTGTAGAAAGATACAAGGTATTCCTTTTCCACTTTTCGTTATATGTAAAGTAGTTCCGTCACTTGTTATTATATTAGTCAACTGTAAATCCCCCTTTTGATGAATACTTCACTACATAATTTCTCTTTAATGTATTAAAAAACCTGTGCAGATCGTTATGTATACTCGATACAGGATTAGTTAACATAACACCACTTATCAGTAGTCCATGAATTTAAAAATCTCAAAAAGTCCCTTCAGATCTTCTGAAGAGACTTTTTATTCATAAAACTATTAGAAAAGTTACTTAAAAGATTTTTTCCAATTTGAATAATAATAAATGAACTGAATTAATAAAGTTATTACTGCAATGCCAGTAAAGGTTACAAAATAAGTTAATCCCAAATCTAATAAATATATTACTATTAACGTGTTAACTACAAGAGGAATTGAAGCTAAAACATTATAAAAACGTTTTTTATAAAAAAGATGATCTTTTTCATTTATATAATTATCGACCATAAAAATCCTCCTTTTTCTTTTCTAAACCTCATGTATATTCATATTAATGCAACACCTAAATTTTACCACATCATGAGGTATTATTAACATAATTATCGTTCTCGGAAGTAAATATATTTGGTTTATCTGTGATTCATATAGGAACCTTTCAATACCCCGTAAATATCTACGTCCTCATATGTTCCCCATTTTAAAATATCTTGTTTTAATGTCCCCTCATAGGTCATCCCAATTTTCTTCATTACTTGTGTTGATGCCTGATTTTTACTCATTGCAGGTGCCCAAATTCGATTTAAATTGAGTTCACAGAATCCAAAATCCATTACCCTTTTTGCTGATTCCGTCGCATAACCTTTCCCCCAATAGTCCTTACCTAGCCAATAGGCAAGTTCCCCTTTGTTATGCTGTTTATCAATACGCAATGTCATTGTTCCAATTAGTATATTTTCATCCTTCAACACAACAGCAAACGGATAAGCGTCTCCATTTTCTATTAATCGAGGATGTTGTTGAATCCAAGATTCAGCATGTTCTAGTAGATAAGGATAGGGTATAGCCAAAGTTGTTTCAATAATTTCTTTTTCTCCGGCCAACGCTTGTGCTCTAACAGCATCTTTTAATTCGTATGGTCGTAAAATTAAACGTTCTGTCTGTAAAATATGCATTCTAAAGTCTTCTCTCCTATCCACTCTCTATTTTTACCTAAATTATACCATGTCATAGTGTGTATATTCCATACATGTAAGGTTAACATAGCCTATTATTATCAGTAGTAAGAAAATGAGCACATACCTTATTGAAATATCACCAATTTGTACCAAGCTAATACTTTGAAGTCTTCAAAAATAAAATTCAGCTCATTTTTTCGTTTTGGGAGTAACTTGTTTTCTTAGCTTGATGGGTATGTATAGCGACCCAAAATAAGAATTAAAAGGCGTGTATCTAAATATTCTCGATTTTATTTCATTATGTAAAGTAATATTTTATCAGAATATTCTTATCTTTATCAAAATCAAATGCGTTATAATGCAAATTAAGTGCTATATTTACAAAAATTTATAAGATGGAGGTTAGATTG
>NZ_JAEHBX010000011.1:0-118235 GCF_016483395.1 Bacillus cereus group sp. N21 | reverse complement strand
TGAGTCCATATAAATATAGAACTCAGGTTACTTAGTTGTGCTTTTTGAATACAGTCTACTTGACAGGGGTCACTTCATAAGGACTGCTCTTTCCTATTAATTTGCAACGATATTAACAAGTTTTCCAGGAACAACAATTACTTTACGAACTGTTTTCCCTTCAATTTGTTCTTTCACTACTTCGATAGCAAGTTGTTCCATTTCTTCTTTTGATGCGTCTTTTTTCGTTTTCAGTTTCGCACGAACTTTACCCATAACTTGAACAACGATTTCAACTTCATCTTCTACAAGTTTAGACTCATCAAATGTTGGCCAGCTTGCATATGTGATTGTTTCACTGTGTCCAAGCTTGCTCCAAAGTTCTTCCGCAACGTGCGGTGCAACTGGTGCAATCATTTTCACGAAACCTTCTACATATTCTTTCGGAAGTACTTCTGTTTTATATGCATCGTTAATGAACATCATCATTTGAGAAATTGCAGTGTTAAAGCGAAGCTCTGCATAGTCTTCTGTAACTTTCTTCACTGTTTGATGGTATGCTTTCTCAAGTTCTTGATTAGAGGCATCTGTGATTTTCTCACTTAGTTCACCGTTATCTTGAACAAATAGACGCCATACACGATCTAAGAAACGACGAGCTCCGTCAAGACCATTTTCAGACCAAGCAATTGAAGCATCTAATGGTCCCATGAACATTTCGTAAAGACGAAGTGTATCTGCACCATGGCTTGCTACGATATCATCAGGGTTTACAACATTCCCTTTTGATTTACTCATTTTCTCGTTATTTTCACCTAGAATCATACCTTGGTTAAATAATTGTTGGAATGGCTCTTTCGTTGGAACCACACCGATATCATATAATACTTTATGCCAGAAACGAGCATATAGTAAATGAAGTACAGCGTGCTCTGCACCGCCGATATAAATATCAACTGGAAGCCATTGTTTTACTTTTTCAGGGTCTACAAGTGCTTCGCTGTTGTTTGGATCGATGTAACGTAGGTAATACCAGCAGCTACCTGCCCATTGCGGCATTGTATTTGTTTCACGACGACCTTTTTTACCAGTCTCAGGATCAACAACGTTTACCCACTCTTCAATGTTTGCAAGTGGTGATTCACCTGTACCAGATGGGCGAATGTTTTCTGTTTTTGGAAGAACTAATGGTAATTCTTCTTCTTTTACAGCTGTCATTGTACCATCTTCCCAATGGATAACTGGAATCGGCTCACCCCAGTAACGTTGACGACTGAATAACCAATCACGAAGACGATATGTTACTTTTTGATTTCCTGCACTTGTTACTTCAAGCCATTCAATCATTTTAGCAATTGCTTCTTCTTTATTTAGACCATCAAGAAATGCTGAGTTTACGTGTGGACCATCACCTGTATATACTTCTTTCGTGATATCTCCGCCTTTTACAACTTCTTTCATTGGAAGGCTAAATACTTGTGCAAACTCATAATCACGCTCATCGTGAGCTGGAACTGCCATTACAGCACCTGTTCCGTAAGTTGCAAGTACATAGTCAGCAATCCAGATTGGTAATTTCTCACCGTTTACTGGGTTAATTGCATAAGCACCAGTGAATACGCCTGTTTTTTCTTTCGCAAGTTCTGTACGCTCTAAATCACTTTTCGCTTTTACAGAATCAATGTACGCTTCTACTGCTTCTTTTTGATCCGCAGTTGTAATTTCTGTAACAAGCGCATGCTCTGGAGCAAGTACACAGTAAGTTGCACCAAATAGTGTATCAGGACGCGTTGTGAAGACTGTAAACTTCTCATCTGTACCATCGATGTTAAAGTGTACTTCTGCACCTTCAGAACGACCAATCCAGTTACGTTGCATATCTTTTAAGCTTTCCGGCCAATCAAGATCATCTAAATCTTCAAGTAGACGATCTGCATATGCAGTGATTTTTAACATCCATTGTTTCATCGGACGACGCTCAACAGGATGTCCACCGCGCTCACTCTTACCGTCGATAACTTCTTCGTTCGCAAGTACTGTACCAAGTGCTGGGCACCAGTTTACAGGTATTTCATCTACGTAAGCTAATCCTTTTTCAAATAGCTGTAAGAAGATCCATTGTGTCCATTTGTAGTAGTTTGGATCTGTTGTATTTACTTCACGGTCCCAATCATAAGAGAAGCCAAGTGCTTTAATTTGGTTACGGAACGTGTTAATGTTTTTCTCTGTAAATTCTGCTGGGCTATTTCCAGTATCAAGTGCATATTGCTCTGCTGGAAGACCAAATGCATCCCATCCCATTGGATGAAGAACGTTATATCCTTGCATACGTTTCATACGAGATAAAATATCCGTTGCTGTATATCCTTCTGGATGTCCTACGTGTAGCCCAGCTCCTGATGGATATGGGAACATATCTAATGCATAAAATTTTGGTTTTTCTGTCTCATCTGGCGTGCGGAATGTTTTATTCCCTTCCCAATACGCTTGCCACTTCTTCTCAATTTCTTGATGATTAAAGCTCATGAGATATCCTCCATTCAAATTGTATTTATTTTCACCGCCTAAAATACAAAAAACCTCTCATCCCTAGAAAGGGACGAGAGGTTATAGATTCCCGCGGTACCACCCTAAATTAATGTAATAAAGGATGTTCAAAATGTTCGGTAAAGATAGCTGTCGCATTTCTTTATCTTCCTTTTGAACAAGCACTAATATATACATTCGCTTAGATCCGTAACGTGGATAGACGGCAATTGCTACTTTGGTTCACAACTGCAACTCAAAGGCGAGTTCATAACGAAACGTGGATTGACTTGCACCAACCGTCAACTCTCTAAACCAGCTTCTATTACTACTACTCCTTCTCACTGTTATTACAAGTATGAGTTAATTTAAATATATTCTAAAACATGTTACATGTTCCGTCAAACTAAACTGCAATTTTTTCTTCTACTGTTTCTTCCACTTTCACTCGTTTATCATAAATGCTCGTTGCGATAAGCGCTACTACAAGCATTACCATGATTGCTATAAACAATACTTCCATATTGTATAAGTCAACAATTGCTCCGCCAACAACTGGGCCAAACATTTTCCCAACAGTCGCTGCGCTATTTACAACACCTTGATAAAAACCGAGCTTATCATTTGGTGCAAGGATATTCGCAATCGTTGGAACAGCTGGCCAAACAAATAATTCACCAATTGTTAATGTCACCATCGCGACAAGGAACATGGTAAATTGCTGCGCTTGACTAAGTACAATAAATGACACTGCAAAAATGCCGATTCCGATCATAATTTGTTGTTTCAAAGAACGCTTCATCGCACGAATAATCGTATTTACTAATGGCTGCGCACAAACAATCATCGCCCCGTTTATCGTCCATAACAGGCTGTAATGACGAAGGCTAATATTTAATTCCTGCATATGTGTCGCAATCGCACCTTGCCATTGTACATATGTAACCCAGCATAAAGCATATGCTACACATACAATAAGAAGTGCCTTGAATCCTGGTGTAAGTGACCAACCTTTTTTCTTTCCTTCTTTTACTTCTACACTCTTATCTTTCTGATCTTCCATACCACGGAATCCGATAAAAGCAATTAAGAAGAAAATAAAGTATAAAATAAAGTTCGCTAAGAAAATATAATCAAAACGATAAGAAGCAACTAAACCACCGCACGCTGTACCAACAGCGATTCCAACGTTTTGTCCAACATACATCGCATTAAATGCTCTCCGTCCGCCTTCTGGCCAAACCGTACCAACCATCGCATACATCGATGGAAAGACCATACCAGAACCGAATCCAATTAACGCAAGCCACACAACATATAATGGCCAATCATGGAAGAATACAAGACCTAAAATCGCTAATAGTGTAATCACAATTCCTACTAAAATCGACTTATATCCGCCCCATTTATCAAATAAAACACCGCCGAGTAAGTTACCAATTACTCCTGTTAACGAGTTAATCATTAATACCATTCCGGCCACAGATAACGATTTTCCTAAATGATCATGTAAATAAATTGTATTAAATGGCCATAAAAAAGAAGCACCCGTGACATTAATAATCATCCCAGCTACTAATAGCCATACTTTCCTTGGCATAGTTCCCCCTCCTATTCTGTTTTTTTCGTTCTATACATAACAGTAAAATTGTAGTCGTTTTTAAATAGGAAGGCAACTGATTAATAGTTGGTGAAATTCAGATAATGATATTTAAATGAAAAAGAAAAAATACCGAGCACCCTCTGCTCGGTATTTTCTAACTCTTAGTCCTCTTTCGGAAGAACAATTCCTTTATACAATTGAACTGTAATGAAGTAGTAAATTGTGTAAATGACCACGAAAATTACAATTGGTAACCAAATACGGAAATACGGGTCAATTAAGATAAATCCGAAAATATTCATACCAACTAACACGTGAGCAATACCCACAATCGCTGGGAATAAGAATACTAAGAATAATTCTTTATAGATAGACTTCGTTAATAATTCACGGCGAACACCGATTTTACGAAGCATTTGGTAACGTGTAATATCGCTTGATGCACCCGATAGAATTTTAAACATTAAACAACTTGCCATCATTGCTAAGAAAGCAATTCCTAGGAAGAGCCCCATAAATACTGTTCCACTAGCGATGCCGTAAAATCCAGTATAAAACTGGTTCTTACTTTGCAAGGAATTTTCTTTTACATTTTTATATTTAACTAGCTGCAACTCGTCAATTTTTTTCCACTCTTTTTTATATGTTAAGAAATCATCTACTTTTCCAAGTAATGCAACGCCCTCTTTACCTTGCAAACCATCATACATTTTTTGGTCTACAATTTTAATTGTTTGATTAGGGGATACATAAATTGGATGAATCGTGCTTAATGCCTGATCCCACTCCTTTGGAATCACATTATCAGATTTTTCTTGACCGGAACTCGAAATCGCACCTACTGGCAGTTCTTCAGAAACTCGTTTCACTTTACCAATATCTTTCATTCCTTTAAAATCTTTTAAATCTTGTATTAAAGGACGATTTTTCTCTAAATCTTCTTTTAAATAATAGACATATTTATCGTCTGTTTTGTAACGATATTCACTTTTCTCTTTAAATGTAATACCATCTAAAATTTTCTTCTCTTCGGCTGTTGGATTATGAATCGTAACATCATAAATTGCCAAACCATCGACAGTAAGCATAACGTTATTTTTGAACGCCATACCGCCTGAAATCGCACCCGCTCCAAGCGCCACTAACATCGCTACTGTAGCTAGTACTTTTGTTAAGCTATTGATGCGGAAATTTAACTGTGCAAATGTAAAAGCATTAAGTCCTTTTTCAGTACGCTTTTTATTACTCTTTAGCTTTTTAATAATAAGCGGAAGGAATGTTCCAAATAACATGTAAGTTCCGGACGTTACAGTGATTAATGCAATAATAACCCCCATTTGCGCCAACTTACCCATGTAAATCATAGAAGCATAGCCAATTGCTAATAGAATAATTCCAACGAATGCAGCTATAACAGTCTTTACTCCTGCTTTAGAAACACGATCCGTTTTAGAATCAGCATGAACCAGTTGTAGAACCGTAATACGTGATAATTTGATACTATTCATAATTGCTGATAAAACAAATAGTACTAAGAAGAAAATACATGTAACAAGCATAGATGGAACATAAAATGCATGATAGCCACCTGCAGTAAATTCAAGCTGTTGCATAAGTAGTTTACCAATTCCTTGCGCGAGCCCTACACCGACTGCAATACCAACTACAAGAGATGCTGCTCCTAATACAATTGTTTCAATAAACATAAGCAGTGTCACCTTATGCTTTTTGGCTCCTAACATCATATACATACCAAATTCTTTTTGACGAAGTGATAGCAAGAAAGAATTAGCATATAAAATATAGAAGAATGTAATGATAGCTAATAGTACCGCACCAGCATGGAAGACGAATTGAATACTACTGATTACAGAATTCGCCTCAATAAACGCTTTATTCAATGCTAACGTTTGGAACATGTAAAAGATCGAAATTGACATTACAAGACCAACAAGTAAGACAATGTAATCTTTCAGCTTACTTTTCAGTCCTGACATAGAAAGCTTAAATAACATGTCTGAACCTCCTTTCTTATGCTTTTTGTGTGCCTAAGTCTGCAAGCACATCTAAAATTTCTTTATAGAACGCTTCGCGCGTACCACCGCGGTGAATTTCTTTGTATAACTCGCCGTCTTGAATGAATAAAATACGCTGACAGTAACTTGCGCTATATGGATCGTGGGTAACCATCATAATCGATACACCTTGTTCTTCATTTAAGTTTGTCATTGCATCTAAAAGACTCGTTGCATTTTTAGAATCAAGCGCTCCTGTTGGCTCGTCTCCTAAAATGATCGCTGGCTCATGTACAAGCGCACGCGCTGCTGCTGAACGCTGTTTTTGTCCACCAGATACTTCAGATGGGTACTTTTGAAGTATTTCTGAAATTCCTAACATTTCAGCTACCTTTTCTACTTTCGGTCCAATCTTACGTGATGGAACGCCTTGCAAAGAAAGTGGCAGAGCAATATTTTCATAGATTGATAAGTTTTCTAATAAGTTAAAGTCTTGGAAGATGAATCCTAACTTTTGTGAGCGGAAATCAGATAGTTCTCCTTGCTTCATTTTTGTAATATCTGTACCTGCAATTTCAACAACGCCGCCCGTTGCTTTATCCAGTGTTGAAATTACATTTAGCAAAGTTGTTTTCCCTGAACCAGATGGCCCCATAATTCCAACAAATTCACCCTCTTGAATAGAGAATGATACACCTTTTAACGCATGTGATTGACTCTCACCTTTTTTACCGTACACTTTTTGAACGTTTTTTACGTCTACAACTGGTTTGTTCATATATATCCTCCTACAATTGTTTTTCCATTTTCTAGTTTGTACCATTTCTGCATCATCTACCATTGTTTAACATTACATTTACCTTACACTTTTGTAATATAAATGCTTATTTTTCATTTTTTTAGAACCATATCAATAGATTCATTCCATTCAATTTCATAGAAAAAATCACATTAAAAACGTGTTACCTTGCTAACATTTACATTCGGATATACATCGACATTCTTTATTTTCATAGTATTATTCATCTATATCCCTTCCCCTTCACATTTTCCTTATCATGCTTTTTATAAACAAACCAATACATCCAAAAATTCAAATGTCCACCTATTAACATACCACCTATTAACATACATGACGATAAAAAATTCGGAATATTCGACAATTTGGATTATAATGTCACACAAAAAGCTGAGCCCATGTAAGCTCAGCTTTTCCTTTTATTGTTTTAACCTTTTAAAACGAATTCATTCCCTTCATTATCGTTAAAGATAGAGAATGTTCCCCACGCCATTTTATTTGGCTCTTGTGTAAATTCTCCCCCGTTCTTCTTCATTGTTTCATACGTTTCTGTCATATTTTCTGTTACGAACACGATTGATGCTTTTAGCTCATTTGCATTTGGCATCATTGTTTTGGGATAAATGACTAAGTGCGAACGTGTGCCTTTTGGTCCTACTTCAATCCAGCTTGCGTTTGGTCCCATTGGATCGTTACGATATACTTCAAATCCCGCTTTCTCTGTCCAAAACTCGAGCGCCTTTTGTTGATCATCTACGTAAACTGCTACTGTACCGATATGTGCAATCATTGTTTATTCCTCCGTTACTCTGCTTACTTGAATCTTAATTATAACGGAGAGATTCAAAAATACAAAAAGCTGCTCCATTTCTGAAGCAGTTTTTTCTCCAACATTATTTTTTTAAAGGCGTAACTGTCCAATACGTAATCACACGCCAAATTTATTCGAATGGCCCCATCTTGAAAAACTTCATCTAGATGACACTGAAAATAATTTAGATTGTATAAATTGCGATACATACATATAGAGTCTGCATATACGTCAGGTTTCCTGTAAAATTAAACAAGCGACCTGGCTTACTCTGATTGCTTTGATTTTTGTGGTTGTCCTGTTTTACGATTACGCTGTTTTGCTTGTACCACTGGATCGAGTTCATTTGAGAACTCAGCGTTATGTCCATTTTGCGTTTTTTGCTCTGGGTTATTTTGATCTGAGCGCTTTGCCATTACATTCACTCCTTATTAGTGCGGTGTAATAATCATTTGGTGCTGTAATTGACGAACTGCCATACGTGCACGATTTAATTGCTCACGTTGTTCATCATTCGCATGTTGCTGCATAATTTGTAAATCGTTATAAGCTTGTTCTAATTGTAATTGTGCATCAGAATACTCCATTGTATTGTAATGCTCTTGTTTACTTCCGATATCTAATTGCTCTTTTGCATATTCTATAGCTTGCTCTGCTTGCGTAATGTATTCTTCAAGTGATTGACGCTCTGCCATGATGTAGCCCCCTTGCCTTTAGTTCTCCCTTAGTGTGTCCCTTCCATATCGACCTTATGAGTATGTTATAATGGATTTTGTTTCATTTTAGGCTTTAGGAGGGATATGTAATGAAGGTTCAAAACCCTTTTCCATATACAAATGACAATAAACGTTACCATACGTGGAATTATCACTTACGAAAAGAGTTCGGCGAAAAAATCTTTAAAGTTTCATTAGACGCTGGATTTGATTGCCCAAACCGTGATGGCACAGTCGCATACGGCGGATGCACATTTTGCAGCGCTGCTGGTTCTGGTGACTTTGCTGGCGATCGCCGCGATGATGTTGTAACGCAGTATCATGAAATGAAAGAAAAAATGCAATCGAAATGGAAAGATGGAAAGTGTATCGCTTATTTCCAAGCATACACCAATACGCATGCTCCATTAGAAATGCTAAAAGAAAAATTCGAACCGCTGTTGGCAGAAAAAGATGTTGTTGGTCTTTCAATCGCAACTCGTCCCGACTGTTTACCTGACGATGTCGTTGAATATTTAGCTGATTTAAATAAACGCACGTATCTTTGGGTTGAACTTGGACTGCAAACCGTTCATGAGCGCACTGCGAACCTCATTAACCGTGCTCATGATTATCCATCATATGTAGAAGGTGTAAACAAACTTCGTAAGCATGGCATTAAAGTATGCTCCCATATTATTAATGGGCTTCCGCTTGAAGACTACAACATGATGATGGAAACTGCACGTGAAGTCGCAAAACTTGATGTACAAGGTATTAAAATTCACTTACTTCATTTATTAAAAGGAACACCAATGGTGAAGCAATATGAAAAAGGACAGTTAGAATTCCTTTCTCTCGAAGATTATGTCAGTCTTGTTGTGGACCAACTTGAAATCATTCCAGCAGATGTCATTGTGCACCGCATCACAGGTGACGGTCCACCTGACTTAATGATTGGTCCAATGTGGAGCTTAAATAAATGGGAAGTATTAAATTCCATCGATGCGGAATTTATACGCCGCGGAAGCTGGCAAGGAAAATATGCAAATGAGGTGAAACCCGTATGAAATTAGAACGTGTATTACCGTTTGCACGCACGCTTTTGCAAACAGCTGTCAAAGAAGGTGATTATGCCGTAGACGCAACACTTGGCAACGGTCACGATACTTGTTTTTTAGCAGAGATTGTTGGAGAACACGGGAAAGTATTTGGATTTGATATTCAGCGTGAAGCAATTGAAAGTTCAGCTACTCACCTAAAAGAAAGAGGACTTGAAGAACGAACTGTTCTCGTTCATGATAGCCACGATACTTTGTTATCTGTATTACCAGAAGAAGCAAAAGGCAAAGTAACCGGAGCCATTTTCAACTTAGGTTACCTTCCTGGCGGTGACAAATATATCGTTACAAGACCAAACTCAACGATAGCTGCCATCGAACAATTATTAGAAGTCATGGCACCAGAAGGAATTATCGTTCTTGTCATTTATCATGGACATCCAGAAGGACAAGTAGAGCGCGATGCTGTCCTGCAATTCGCCGAAGAGCTGGATCAAAAACAAGCTCACGTACTTCGTTACGGCTTCATCAACCAACAAAATAACCCGCCATTTATTGTGGCGATTGAGAAACGCTAAATATATCGGCGCTTCAACAAGAATCGTTATAAAAAACGTGCATGTGCTGCACGTTTTTTATTGTTCCGAGAATAAAATATACCATATAATGGATGTGAGAAATCTATAAAGAAGGAGGCAATCATTTTGTTATTAGAACGAAAGGAAATACAAAAGGCCTATGGCAAACAACTGATACTAAAAGACATTCATTTATCTATTGCAAAAGGACAAGCGGTTGCCATTATCGGTGGCAATGGTACTGGAAAAAGTACTTTACTCAAAATGATTGCTTCCATTCGTCTCAAAAAAGAAATGCCGGAACTATTATGAGTTTTTCCGCCTATCAATAGTTTTCTGATGTTTGGACAATATGAACATCATTTGCTTGTTCACGTGCTTTGGCTTACTGCATGAGCACTTGCATATTCATTTGTTTTAATGAGTTTGTTTCTTTATCTTGTACGAAAAAGAAGGAACATGTAGACGAAAACAAGAATTTCTAAATTTAGATTATGAAATCAGGAGGATATACAACAATGATTGGAATACTAGCAGGAATGGGGCCGAAATCCACAGGCCCCTTCGTTGATACAGTAGTCGAGCAATGCCAAAAAATATACGGTGCGAAACATGATATGGACTTTCCACATATGATGATTTATTCTTGTCCAACACCTTTTTATATAGATAGATCGATTGATCATAAAGCCATGGAAAAGGCTATTATAAATGGTGCTCAAAAACTTGAAAACACAGGTGTCGATTTTATTGCCATGCCTTGTAATACAGCGCACTTATATTTTTATGAATTACAAAATTCAATTTCAGTTCCCATTTTAAATATGGTGGATGAGACGATAAAAGAAATACCCGATCACGTAAGGAAAGTAGCTCTCTTAGCAACCGATGCGACTGTTCAATCCGGTATATATCAAGATGGGATTGCAAAACGTGGTATGGACTATATACATAAAAATAGCTGGCAAACGGTTATCACTCAAATTATCTCAAACATAAAAATAGGAGACTTGCCTGACGCAACTAAATCATGGCGTACACTTTGCATAGAATTAGCTGAAACGGTAGATGGAGTTATTATAGCTTGTACAGATTTAAACGTTGTATTAAACACCGGAGCACACAGCCTTTATTTAGTGGATTCATCAGCTTGCCTTGCGAAGGCAGCGGTGAATGAATACTTGTCCAACAAAAAAGTATAGAAGGAGAATTCCATGAAAATAGAAAACATCCCTTTTGAAATGGGCTATACATTCGATGAAAATCTCCGCGAAAAACCACTATCCCTTGCTGAAATGAAGCAAGGGATTACATTTTTAAAAACAAATTTAGCTCATTCAGATATATCATATGCGAAGCAATGCGGTTTAATCGGTGTTTACGACCGTATCGTAGGAAACCTTTCTAAGAGCAAATACTACTTACAAAAGGCCATAGAAAGATATGAAGCCTTACAACATACGCAAGGAATTTTTATTAACAAACTTCGCCTTGCTCATGTATATCATTGGGAAAGTGACTTTGAAAAAGCAAATGAAATCTTTGCTGAACTCTTTCATATGTTGCACCAAAATGATTTAACAAATTACGAAGATTTTCTCTATCAACATTACGGAAAAAGTAAACTAGATGAAGGAGATCTGAATGTAGCTTTACCTTACTTTCAAAAAACACTCCAAATTCGAATGAAAAAAGGAAATGAAGAACTTATTCGCTCGACAGAACTATGTATCCAACATTGTTCTTCGCGCCTATAAATATATCAACCCCTCGACAGAAATCGCTAAAAAGACGTGCGCATGCTGCACGTCTTTTTTATATGCCCCTAAAACTTTTAACATTTTTCACAATTCTTTCAAAGTAATCACACTTTATCCCGATATATTAAATGAGCATTCATTTTATAAAAGGTTGAACGGGGGATTTAAAATATGAAAAAGAATCGATCGCTTCATTATATTTTCTGGAGGTGGCATTTTTACGCCGGTCTCTTCATAGCACCGCTACTCATTACTTTATCACTCAGTGGCATTGGTTATTTGTTTCGAGAGGAAGTTGAGAATTTCATCTATAAAGATTTATATTTTGGAAATAGTAGGCAAACAGAATCTCTTTCTATGTCTGAATCCATTTCAACAACAGAAAAGAAATATCCTCACTATAACGTGACGAAAATTAGCTATTTTAAAGATGATCATAATACAAGACTCACAATGGCAAATGAATATACGGGTGATCAGAAGTATGTTTACTTAGATAAACATAACCAAATTGTTGGGGATCAAAATGCTGATGCAACGTTTGCAAATATTATGCGAGAATTACATAGCTCTCTTCTAGTAGGCGGTACCGTTGTAAACTACTTAGTCGAACTAGCCGCTTGCTGGACGATTTTTTTAATTGTTACTGGTTTATATATGAGTATAAAACGCTTCAAGAAACCCCCAGTATCAAACGCTAGAGAGAGATCCAAACGACTTCATAGCATAATCGGTATTGTATTTACAATTCCACTCGTTCTCTTAGTACTAACAGGATTACCTTGGTCTGCTTTCATGGGAAAACAAATTTATAACATAGCAACTTCCAATGAATCACTAGGATATCCGAAATTATATATGGCTCCTCCAGAGTCTAAGTTTAAAGAGTTACCGTGGGCGACTAGACAAGAAACACCGCCACAATCAGATTCAAACGAACAGACAGCTCTTTCAATTGATGAGTTAGAGAAATCTATTCAAATTGAAAAACCATATGTCATTTCATTACCAAATGAGCCAAAAGGAGTATTCACTATTTCAAAATCTAGCGGTTCTGGTATTACAGGAATGCACGTATCACCAAATGAAGAGATTACTGCTTATTTTGATCAATATAGCGGCACTCTCATTTCAAAAATTGACTATCGTGATTATGGCTTATTTGCACAGTGGTTTTCTTATGGTATCCCCCTTCATGAAGGATATTTATTTGGATGGCCAAACAAAATACTATGCTTACTTACAACCTTGTCCTTACTATTCCTCATTTATTTCGGTGTTAAAATGTGGCTAGCAAGAAAGCCACAAGGTAAGGTAGGAGCACCATCAAAACAAAAGGATAAAAAAAGCATATTTGCCTTTATACTTATTATGATTTTATTAGGAATTGTCATGCCTTTATTCGGTTTATCTGTTCTTATTATTTTTGTAGTTGAGTTTTTACTATATCTATTCTCTAAAATACGGGTAAAAAAAGTATAGAAAAAAGCATTTGTACAATTCATCTTGTACAAATGCTTTTTATTTATGACTCAATTTTTTCTTTCTCTCACGAATTAAAAAAAGAACATCACCAAAAATCAACAGAGAAAAAGACGTGCACCAAATGCACATCTTTTTCTATTTCTATCACTGCGCCATTTTCTTTCGGTACATCTTCCCGTTCCAATAGAAGAATCGTGAAGTGAATCCACCATATTTCACGATGCGCCGTGCCATTTGCTGCATATTCTTTTGCTCTGATACCTTTTGATCAGATAAATAAATCCCAAGGAGACCACGGCTAATAAGGCGATGAAACTTCGCATGTGGTAAGCCACCAATATTTCTTTCTGCTTCTTCCACAAAATGCTTCATTCGCTCTAATACGACTTGTTCATTTTCATAATAACTACAGAAATTTAAGTCCCCGCCAAGTCGGTCTTCTTCTTGATCAATAAAGTAATCAAGCAAAATATGGAGCCCTTGTACGTACGGGAAATAACCTTGCTTAATCTTTGCAATATCTTCATCAAGTAATTCATCATGAAACGCATACGCCACGAGACAAAAGATTCCAAGTGTTGATCCTGCACATGCCGAAAATTCAAACCAGCTCATTGGCGGTACATTTTCCTTATGAGCCTCAAACCATGTTTGTAAGCGCGGTTCTCTTTCTTCTAGTTTCACATGCTTATGAATTTGTAAATCACAATAATAACAAGCAAGTTCGTGAAGAATCGGAGCGATTTTATCATAGTGCTTCGTTTTCTTTAAAACATCTTGGCATGTTGCAACAAGCTCATCTAAATAACCACCATCATCTTGATCATCTCGATAACGATAGTAATTGCTTCCTTCACTCTCTGGTGTTAATGCAGTCAGCATTGATTCATGCAGTGCAGCAAAATCATTCGGATCAAGCGATGTACTACGATCACATAAATTATCTAAGTAATCACTAATCGTCTGATACGCCACAATAAAACGAATACATTCCTCGCGTTGTTCATTTGCGAGCAGCGCTAAAATACCACCGCCTTCACAATGAAATGTTTTATGCTCAATACTTGCAATCGCTTGACTATGAAGTTCGTCATTTGGAATATGGTAGGCACGCTCTTTCCACATCGCTAGCTCATGGTGTACAACCGGAAACACATCACGGTATACTTTCGCCATGAGCGTTATGGGATTACTCGGTACGTTCACTTCTTCCTTCATCTCCTCTATTAAATGTACAAATAATTATTTATTTGTTTCTATTATGTTATTTACATGTATTTCAGTAAATGACTTGATATAGTTCAAAATCTCATCTTGCTCATACTCATTTAATA
The DNA here is from genome assembly GCF_016483395.1 of Bacillus cereus group sp. N21. Taxonomy (NCBI): domain Bacteria; kingdom Bacillati; phylum Bacillota; class Bacilli; order Caryophanales; family Bacillaceae; genus Bacillus; species Bacillus cereus group sp. N21. Next base: position 103,589 of record NZ_JAEHBX010000011.1, on the reverse strand, counting down.
GCTCATGGTAACAATTTGACCATTCTTTATATGCCTTATCACTAATATTTAAGTTATCAAACCATTTACGGACACGTGTTTTATCTACAATTTTATCCTCACATGCCTGCATTAGCAAGAGCGGAACGTCTGGAAACTCATCTATTTTGTCATGAGCAATCTCAATAGATTTTATCAATTCACTATACCAACGAACCGATACCTTGCGCAAGAACAATGAATCATTTTCCATCGCATCGCGAACTTCTTTATTTCTCGTTGACATGTTTACTGTAAGTTTGGTGGGAAATTGAAGTTTTGGCGTGAGAATATTTAACACCTTTGAAACAGCTCTAAGCGGAGCAGCAGGTACAGCTAATACACCTAAGCATGGCGAGCTTAATATAATTCCATCTATATCGTCTCTCTTCGTTTCTTCCATCATTCGAATGACAATAAGACCGCCCATACTATGTCCAAATAAAAAAATAGGTAGCCGATACTTTCTTGCTTCTTTCACCCATAATTTTATTTCTTCTATGTATTCATCAAATGAGTCAATATGTCCTCTATTTCTTGAAGTTGTTCCATGAGCTGGAAGGTCCCCCATGACAACATGATACCCGAAATGATTCCACATTTCTGCTAGCGCCTCATAACGTCCGTGATATTCCATCGCACCGTGCACCATCACGATTACCGCTTTGGCTGCTTCCGCTTCATAATTCCACATACGAAACTCCTCCATTTCACTCTTTTCCTTAATTTGATACACTAAAACTAGTTTCTAGGAAAGGAAGGCTTTACATGATATATCCTTATAAAGATAAAAATCCAAAAATTGCGAGTAGTGCTTTTATCGCTGACTATGTTACGATTACAGGCGATGTCACAATTGGTGAAGAATCAAGCATTTGGTTTAATACAGTCATTCGTGGTGATGTGTCTAAGGTAATAATTGGAGACCGCGTAAATGTACAAGATCAATGTACACTTCATCAAAGTCCACAGTACCCTCTTCTTTTAGAAGATGATGTAACAGTTGGACATCAAGTTATTTTACATAGCTGTACCTTAAAAAAAGACTCTTTAATCGGGATGGGATCTATTATTTTAGACGGTGCTGAAATTGGTGAAGGTGCATTCATCGGTGCTGGTAGTTTAGTTTCACAAGGAAAGAAAATTCCACCTAATACACTGGCTTTCGGTCGTCCGGCAAAAGTCATTCGCGAATTAACAGATGAAGATCACAAAGATATGGAACGCATTCGCAAACAATATGTTGAAAAAGGACAGTACTATAAGTCACTGCAAAAATAGTCTCTACTTGCTGCCACCACGATGGCAGCTTTTTTCGTTAAAACTCTAACGTTTTCTTTACAAAATCTTATTATTCCCTCAATAAAGTCTTATTAAAATAGAAGATATAATCTCAATATATATGTAAATGAGGGGGGAGAGATTTCATGAAAGCTAAATCCGGCAGCTCCTTATATAAAATAGAATGTTACATTTTCAAAGGAATTAACCGTTACTTTGATCAAAAAACATTAAATATCTTTTTCCGTACCATTACACATATCGGTGGTGCAATCTTTTCCATCTCGCTCACGTTATGCTTTCTTATATTTTCACAGGGTCCTCTGCACGATGCAGCAATTACAGCAGCTCTTTCATTAACAATTAGTCATATTCCTGTGCAAATATTAAAAAGGTGGTATCCACGCAAACGGCCTTATTTAACAATTCAAGATGCAAAATATCCATCGCATCCATTAAAAGATCATTCTTTTCCGTCAGGTCATACAACAGCTATTTTTTCGGTAGTTGTTCCATTTATTTGTTATGATCCAAACTTATTAGTCGTTTTACTTCTATTAGCAATTATTGTAGGAATTTCCCGCATCTATCTCGGGCTTCATTATCCATCAGATGTATTTGTAGGTATGTGCCTTGGCACATGTTCTGGCATCATCTCTTTTTATCAATTCATTCCATTTTTCATGTAAAGGAGAGATTGGATGAGAGTCGCCATATTTACTGATACATTTACACCGCAAGTAAATGGCGTGGCAAAAACACTAGATCGTTTGACCCTTTATTTTCAAAAACAAAATATTGCTTACTCCGTATTCGCACCGCAACATACAGCAGAAGATGATTTCGTAGCCAATGTGAATAAAATGAGAAGTATTCCGCTAAAAATACTGTATCCAGAATGTCGATTCGCTTTTCCAACTCCGCGTATTAAGCGGGAACTTCTTAACTTTCAGCCGGATATCATTCATGTCGCTACTCCTTTTAACATGGGGCTATGCGGCATGTATTACGCGAAAAAATTAAATATCCCTCTTGTCGGTTCTTATCACACTGACTTTGATTCCTACTTGCAATATTATAAAATTGAATTTTTCTCCAATATGTTATGGAATTATTTAAAGTGGTTTCACAGTAGTATGCAAAAAAACTTTGTCCCTTCTCCTGAAACATTACAGCAATTAACTCAAAAGGGATTTCGAAATTTATATATATGGGGGCGCGGCGTAGATTGTTCCCTCTTCCATCAGGCTTACAATAAAGACCTATTCCGAAAAAAATATAATATTACTGCTCCATACATTCTTTCCTATATCGGACGCATTGCCCCTGAAAAAGATATCGAAACACTGCGTACACTGATTCACACAACAATAAAAGAACGAAAAGATAATATTCATTGGCTCATTGCAGGAGATGGTCCCCTTGCTGAAGAATTACGTGAAACTTTACCAGCAAACGTTACGTTTACAGGATATTTACAAGAAGAAAATTTAGCAGAAGCTTATGCATGCTCCGATCTCATGGTATTTCCATCGGCCACAGAAACGTTTGGCAATGTCGTTCTTGAATCGCTCGCATGTGGTACACCAGTCGTTGGTGCGAATTCTGGCGGGGTAAAAAATATTATTACAGATGGAAAAACAGGTTTTCTTTGCGAGCCCAAAAATTCGAACTCATTTTTATCATCTATTTATCAGTTGTTAAATAACGAAGAAATGCGTAAACAGATGGGCATAGCCGCTAGATTCTACGCCACTACACAAAGCTGGGATGAAATTTTTCATGGTTTATACATGCAATATGAAGAGGTGCTTCACCAAAATAATACCGAACTACTTGCGTAATAAAAAAATTGACCTCAAAACATATAACAATGAACTCATCCATCGTATTCATAAAGAGCAAAAAGGTATGACTCTATAACGTCATACCTTTTTGTTCTTTTTCTCATTCAGTAACCGCGCATATTCCTCTTTTGTATTTACATTCACAAATAATTCTTTCGCTACATTCCATTCCTCTTCCATCACATATTTTACGTTGCACTGTGATAAAAGTTGTCCCATACTTCGTTTTTCTTCATTTAGTAATACGCATATTTTTTCTTTTACACGATAATGATACGCTGCTAATAACGGCTGCTTTCTTCCATCAATAACCGGAACAATTGCCTCATATTCACCACTTATTTGTCCTATTAATGCTGTAATCCACTCATTTGAAAGGTTCGGTGCATCACAAGGCGAAACGATATACCACTCCGTCTCTATATGCTCCATCCCCGATACAATTCCAGCAAGCGGTCCATCTCCTTTATAGGGAGGAATATCTTCTATAACAGGAACGTCTACTAAGGTAACAATTCTTTCTTTTATATCAGGATGACTAATCGCAACTACATTTTGTATAGTATCCCGCATCATTTGAACAATCTGTTCGATAAAAGTATGTCCTTGCCAGCTTGCCAATGCTTTCGGCTCACCAAATCGTCTCGACATACCACCAGCTAATACAATCCCAGCGAGCTTTTTCATTGACGATGCAGCTCAAATGTAATGTGTCCTAACTCTGGTAAAATTAATTTATTCATCGCAAGGCGAACTGCCCCGCTAGAACCTGGCATCGAAAAGACAACTTTTCTTCCAATTGTTCCGCCAATTGCTCTACTTAGCATTGCAGCGCTGCCGATATCTTCTAAATAACTAATCATCCGAAACAATTCACCAAATCCAACAATTTCTTTATCTAATAATGCCGAAACTGCCTCAATCGTAACATCACGCTTTGTAATACCAGTTCCTCCATTTGTTAAGATAACATCAACATCTTCTTGATGATATCCACTTAATACCGCTTGCCTAATACTTTCTTTATCATCTTTTACAATTTTATAAGCAGTTACTATATGGCCCGCTTCTAATAATAATTCTTTTAACAACTTACCACTCTTATCCGTCTCTTCTGTACGTGTATCAGAGATTGTAATAATTTTACAACGAACCTCTGTGGGTGCTTGTTTTTTATGTTCTATTACGCTCATTTTTATTCGCTCCTTCTTATGAACTACTCATAATTTTATCATATCGTATAGAAACTTTATTACATATGAAATAAATCACATATTCACAATTATCTATTACATGACCAAAACATCATGATACAATATAAGTATATATAACCATAAAAAGGGAGTTTATCTATATCTCTTTATAATCTTAAACAACCTGTCCCATGAATTCCTTTTCTTATAATCCTAATTCCCTTCCAATTCATTACCTATAGATTAGATATCAATTTTCTAAAATGATACGTATTCATGCTAGACGACTCTATTCGCTATTATCGAGAACCGTGGTTCCTCTTGCTTTATTTTATTTCAATGGATTAGGAATCGCACGAAATAACCAGATACATACTAAATAAATTTTCATAATTAGGAGGTTCATTCATGGAACTTTATCAAAAACTCACAACGGTATTTATCCTTCTATTTGTCGCTTCCATCAGTGCTGGGATGGCATTAAAGGATGCTGTTCCATATTCAGCAATTGGCGGCTGGGGATTTGCGACACTCTTTTTACTATGCAGTGCATTTTGTGCTGGAAAAGCGCGTCAAAAGAAAGGATGATGACCATTGTTTCGCAAAAAACCTACAATTTGCAGATCATGCGGAAAAGAGATTCAAACATATGAAAAAGCATGGATTCATATGCCGTTCCCTCCAAGCGGGATGACGAATATGAAAAAATATATTGAGCTTGATGGAGAAGTATATTGTGGTTCGTGTGTTGGAGTATTCACGAAACAAAATAATGAGGTGAAATAGGAGGTATACCGAATTGTTCGAATCAAATCGAATTCGCTTACGAAAGTTTTCAGAAGACGATATTCCCATCTATCATCTTTGGCGGAACGATATAGAAGTTATGAATACCACTATCCTTAATCTTGATGTCCATTCCGTTCAAGAAACAGAAGCGTTTTGCAAACAAATCATCCACTCTCCCACTTCTAAAAGTTATATCATTGAACAAAAAGATAGTCATCTTCCCATTGGTCTCACTTCTTTAATTAACATCGATCCACACAATCGGAATGCGGAATGTATTATTGATATCGGTAAAAAGAATTGCTGGGGACAAGGATACGGGAAAGAAGCCTTAACAGTGTTATTAAATTATGCCTTTTTAGAATTGAACTTACATCGTGTATCCTTACGTGTATTTTCATTTAATGATAAAGCCATTTCTCTCTATAAAAAGCTCGGCTTTCAACATGAAGGTACCTGTAAAGAAGCTGTATTCCGAAATGGGAAATGGCATGATATTGAAATGTTTGCCTTGCTGCAGAACAACTACAAGTAATGTGAAATTTCCATCAGTGAAGAATGTAAAACAACTACTTTTTAAGGTGGTAAATAAATAAAAAAGTAATCCTTACTATACTAATCATCTGTGTATACTGCTTTCCGTTCGTATATTTTTCCATGTATAAAGATTTCACTGATCGTTCTATGATTGGTTATTTCATTATGTTGCTTGTAACTTCACTACTTGCTTTTTGTTGTAAATGCTTGAATACTACAGCCACTTTTATAATAGGCAATATATTATCTGCAATAATCTCATATTATTTTATCCATGTAACAAGTGATGAATATTTTGGGGGATATTTTAAACCATTAACACCCATCCAATTATTGACAGTAGTTAACTTCCTAAATTTGATTCCACAATTATGTGCAATCAAATTAGCCAATATATATTTGAATAAAGTTCAAGATTAACTTTACCCAAATGTGTGTTAACATGCCTAAAAAAAAGCTTCGCGCCTTCGCGCAAAGCTTTTTTCTTCTTATATTATAGACCAGCTTGCTCTTTTAAAGTTGCTGCTTTGTCTGTACGTTCCCATGAAAGCTCTACATCAGTACGTCCGAAGTGGCCGTAAGCTGCTGTTTGTTTGTAAATCGGGCGACGTAAGTCTAACATTTTGATGATACCAGCTGGGCGAAGATCGAAGTTGTTACGAACTAGTTCTACTAGTACTTCTTCAGATACTTTACCAGTGCCGAATGTATCAACTGAAATTGATACTGGTTGTGCCACGCCGATTGCGTATGCAAGTTGTACTTCTGCTTTTTCAGCAAGACCAGCTGCTACGATGTTTTTCGCAACATAACGAGCTGCGTATGCTGCAGAACGGTCAACTTTTGTTGCATCTTTACCAGAGAATGCACCGCCGCCGTGACGAGCGTATCCGCCGTAAGTATCAACGATAATTTTGCGTCCTGTTAAACCAGCATCCCCTTGTGGTCCACCGATTACGAAGCGGCCTGTTGGGTTAATGAAGAATTTCGTTTCCTCATCCATTAATTCTGCTGGTACTACAGCTTTGATTACGTGCTCTTTTAAGTCGCGATCGATTTGTTCCCATGTAGCTTCTGGATGATGCTGTGTAGAAATTACAATTGTATCGATGCGTACTGGTTTACCATTTTCATCATACTCAACTGTAACTTGCGTTTTACCGTCTGGACGTAAATATTCTAATGTTTCATCTTTACGAACTTCCGTTAAACGACGAGCTAATTTGTGAGCAAGCGAGATTGGAAGTGGCATTAATTCTTTTGTTTCATTACATGCGAAACCAAACATTAAACCTTGGTCCCCTGCACCAATTGCCTCAATCTCAGCGTCAGTCATTTGACCTTCACGTGCTTCTAACGCTTGGTCAACACCCATAGCGATGTCAGCAGATTGCTCATCGATAGATGTTAAAACTGCACAAGTTTCTGCATCGAATCCGTATTTTGCACGAGTGTAACCGATACCTTGAATTGTTTCACGAACGATTTTTGGAATATCTACATAAGTAGAAGTCGTAATTTCCCCCGCTACCAATACTAAACCAGTTGTTACTGTTGTTTCACAAGCTACACGTGCATTTGCGTCTTTTGCTAAGATCGCGTCTAAAATTGAATCAGAAATTTGGTCACAAATTTTATCTGGATGTCCTTCAGTTACAGACTCAGATGTGAACAGATGACGTTGTTTTGTCATGTGGTAAACCTCCCTACAGTAATCGTATATATTGTACGGAACTCATCCTTAATTTGCCACAAACTGCGACATTCATTTATTCTCCCACACAAGTATAAAGAAAAACCTTTCCTATATAGAGGAAAGGTTTGATTTGCTACTTGCATACTGCTTTTTGCCCTTCGCTCTTATCGTTCGAGACCGTTCGCCTCGCACAGGTTTTAGCACCTATTCACTTGTTTATTACCGTTACAAGTGAGGTTGCTGGGCTTCATCGGGCCTGTCCCTCCGCCAGCTCGGGATAAGAGAGTATCCGTCCCAACCTATACTAAAGAAATGATATTCATTTGTCAATTAATATTCACATATTCCTACAAGTTTTTCGCATTATTTGTTGGACGAAATATAAATAGGAAAATAATACATTCGCACAAACAAAAATAAATAAATAGTATACATTATTTATATGATTGTGTTATACTCTTGATGGGGATTACGAGAAATATTTCATTAAATTGAAAAGGATGGTATATAAATATGAGTACTGTGAATGTCCAAATTGGATTACACGAATTACTGAACGGAAGCAATGCACAGGTTCAATTAAGCGTTCCACAATTAGTGGAAAAAGTACTAATGAGAAATGAAGGAAAATTAACTTCTACTGGTGCCGTCTCTGCTTCTACAGGAAAATATACAGGACGTTCTCCTAAAGATAAATTTATTGTGAAAGAAGCGTCGGTTGCCGATAAGATTGCTTGGGGACCTGTAAATCAACCGATTTCTGAAGAACATTTTAATAAATTATATACAAAAGTATTAGAATACTTAAAGGAAAAAGAAGAATTATTCGTATTTAAAGGATTCGCTGGTGCTGATCGTAACTATCGTCTTCCATTACAAGTTGTTAACGAATATGCATGGCACAATTTATTTGTACATCAATTATTTATTCGTCCAACTGAAGAAGAATTAACAAATCATGAAGCTGAGTTCACAATTGTTTCTGCACCAAGCTTTAAAGCAGATCCAGAGATCGACGGTACAAACTCTGAAGCATTCATCATGGTTTCATTTGAAAAACGCATCGTATTAATCGGTGGTACGGAATACGCTGGAGAAATGAAAAAGTCAATCTTCTCTATTATGAACTTCTTACTTCCAGAACAAGATATTTTATCTATGCACTGCTCTGCAAACGTAGGTGAAGAAGGCGATGTCGCTTTATTCTTCGGTTTATCTGGAACAGGTAAAACAACATTATCTGCTGACCCACACCGTAAATTAATTGGTGATGATGAGCACGGTTGGTCTGATAACGGTGTATTCAATATTGAAGGCGGTTGCTACGCAAAATGTATTAACCTTTCTCATGAAAAAGAGCCGCAAATTTTTGATGCCATTACATTCGGATCTGTACTTGAGAACGTTGTAATTGATGATCAAACACGCGTTGCAGATTACAATGATACTACATTAACAGAAAATACACGTGCTGCATACCCAATTGATGCGATTGATAATATCGTCGTACCAAGTGTTGCTGGACATCCAAATACAATTATTTTCTTAACTGCTGATGCATCTGGGGTATTACCTCCAATCAGTAAATTAAATAAAGAGCAAGCTATGTACCATTTCTTAAGCGGTTACACTAGCAAACTAGCTGGAACAGAGCGCGGCGTAACATCTCCGCAAGCGACATTCTCAACTTGCTTCGGTTCTCCATTCTTACCACTTGATGCATCTCGCTATGCTGAAATGCTTGGTGAGAAGATCGAGAAACATGATGCAAAAGTATTCCTAGTAAACACTGGCTGGACTGGTGGCGAATACGGCGTTGGAAAACGTATGAACTTAGGTTACACTCGTGCAATGGTGCAAGCCGCATTAAACGGCGAGCTTGATAACGCTGAAACAGTGAAACATGACATCTTCGGTCTTGAAGTACCACTTCATGTACCAGGTGTACCTGATGAAGTATTAATGCCTGAACAAACATGGGCTGATAAATCTGCTTACAAAGCAAAAGCAATCGAACTTGCAGGTAAATTCAAAGAAAACTTCAAGAAGTTCGAGAACGTTTCTGAAAACATGATCAAATTAGGCGGTCCAATCGCTTAATTTAACCTTTACTGTTTGAATACCCCTTTACTCATATGAATAAGTATGTTGTAGCCTAAAAGTGCGCGTACTCACCGACAAAACCCATGCGGCTTAATAGGTTACACATACTTACAATAAAAAAGAAGCTTACGATAAAAACGTAAGCTTCTTTCTATATATATTTTGATTTCCCAACATATAAATCGCGGCTTCGAAAACAAAAACAGATTCCCCACTCACTTTCTACTTTTGTTTTCACGCGGCATGAGGCGAAAAAAGGCACTGACCGCTTCTATCCATGGACGGGGCCTCTCTTCTACCTAAAAGAAAAGGTTTTTGTATTTATTTCTTCGCATCCTTCATACTGTAATACCCTAAATTAATAACGATTAAAAAATAACCACCCATAATTCCAACAGCAAATGCCCACATGACCATATGGTGTTCAATCTCATACATAATAATCGCACCAAGTATCGCTGCTGCAAAGCGATTAATCATACCAAGTGTTGGTGCCTTACTCTTTTTTACAATACTATCTCCAAGCTTTTCAATACGTCTTCCTAAAATCCAAACACAATACATACTAACGAGTAAACCAATCCCCACACCTAAAAAGTGAGCAGAAAAAGGTGTCATCGCCCAGCCTAATAGCATCGCGCCCAGCAAATAATACATTTGGATTTTAAATGACCTTAGTGACATACTAATCATGCAATTCTCCTTTATCATTATCATCTTATTTACATATCATCAGACTTTATCCCGCCTTAACGGGCAGGAAGTCCCCCACTGATTAAAGTTTCACTTTATCTGTTACATTCAAAGAAAAACAACATAACCACTACATTTATGTTGTTAAAATATTTTTCAGAAATAATATTATACAAGATTTCTAGCTTGGAAGTAGGATCATTTTGTGACGTTTTTGCAAACATTTTTTCATAGATTTATAAAAAAGTGATATCAATCTATAAGAATATGGATATGATGTATATATATCCGCTTTCATTTTCCAACATATAAAATCGCTGCCACGAAGCACCAAAAGTTACCTGCACTCTTTTCCTCTCTGTTCTAACTTGATATGGGGCAGGAAAGGACTCTGACCGCTACTACGCATAGCCGGATTCTCTCTCCCACCTAAAAAGAAAGGTTTTACGTCAGTTTTTCAATTTACATGCATGTAGTAAGTACACAAAAAAGGGGGCGTATAATGATTTATTTTTTAATGGCTCTCATTCACCTCATTATCCCTGCACTTATAGGACTCTCATTATATTGGTACACAAAAAAACATAGTATCTTCTATGCTGTCCTCAGTGTTCTTCTCTCCGGAATTATTCTCATTGCACTGTTCCGCATACCTTTTCTCAACTTAATCCCACTTATTACTGCCATTTTGTTCCTCATATTTCTACCCAAAATAAAAAAATAGGAAAGCAGATCATGACTGATCTGTTTTCCTATTTTGATATATGTTCTGACGCGACAGGCTGCGTCCCAGGTTTTTCGGATTTCACAAACCATAAACCGAGAAAAATAACACACCCGCCAATTATTTGTTGTAATGAAATCTGTTCCTTCGCCCATACCGCTGCAAATACAACCGCAACAAGCGGTGTAATATACATATATACCATCGTATGAGAAGCTCCAATTTTTTGAACACCAATATACCACATAACTAAACCGAATACCGTTACAAAGAAAATAGAATATAATAGTGCAAACCATGTCATTCCTTGTTCAATTTGAAACGGCATCGAAAAAATATGCCATCCGCTTAGTATAACAAGAGGAATCGCTCCAACAACTGCTGACCATGCAGTCACACGAAGCGCTGAATATTTTTTAATAAGTGGTCCTGCTAACACTGGATATAGCCCCCAGCACATTGATGTAATCAGTCCAATTCCATTTCCGTAAAAAGACCCAACAAGCGAATGTCCAGCTAATAAAACGAGAGCAGCTCCCCCACAGGCTATAGTAGAACCAACTAATTTTCGCGAAGAAAATTTCTCTTGCTTAAACAAAATGGCAAACATCGTTGTAAAAATAGGTGAAATAGAAATGAGTAAAGAAGCGTTCGTAGCGGATGTATATTTAATAGTTTCCATAAATAACGTTTGATACAATACGATACCGACAATACTCACAACAATGAGCCTTAGTATGTCCCTTCTCTCCATATACAATGACTTTTCAATATAAAATGTAAGTAGTAATAATAACGGTGCTGCTGCAATCATACGGAGCGCAGTAAACTCAACTGCTGAAAACTCCTCAAGTCCGTATTTCCCGATCGTATAATTTATCCCCCAAATGATAACAACATTTAAAAGTAATAATTCAATCCCCCATCTTCTCATGCGTAATCCCCTCCGCACAGATGATTATACAGAAAATTTAATTAAATGTACATTTTATGAACTGAAGAATTTCATAAGAAAAAGGAGCGTACAGTTTGCTCCTTTTTTCATAAGTTATACTCGAATATGGAGTTTCATATTCGGATTATAAAACTGATTCGGACTCTTCAATTGAAAATATCCACCTGATTCATGTAAATCAACAGTCAATTTATCATCCATAAAAACAAGCTTTGTGCGATCCGCAATAAACTGTAGTTTATTTGAATCAATATCTACATCACGTTCATCTTTCTCTGATACAGCCACCAAATCAATAATTCCACTCATCACACAGCCGCATCCTTCATTATCATAAAATAATTTTATAAACTTCGTTTCACTTGGAATCGTATCCATAATCTTTTTATATGCTGCATCTGTTACAGTAACGTACATATATTGTCCCTCCTACCTCAGTACATAATTCTTATATTGTACCATTCTTTTTATGAATTCTATCCATTTATTGTATACAGAAAATTAAGACTAATATAAAATGTATGTGATAAAGGAGGGTGAATTATGCCAGCTTTACAAGAAATACAACAAGCACTTGATCATTTATTTCAAATTAAAAAATACGGAAAAGACGGTGCCTTCAGCCGCTTTATTCCAGCTGTATACGATCCAATTGATTTTCCTTGGCAACATTTTTTTGAAACAGACTTTGTAAATACCTTTAACGGACTTATGATAAAAGGGGCTGCAACTGTAAATAGCGTCTTTTTAGCAGTCTTCCCAACAGATGATGTTCTTGAAAAGTTCATCTTACAATCGAAACCAGGTGATTTACTTTTTATGCATCATCCTCTTGTGATGGAATGCGGTGATCCTCTTGGAAAATCCGGACGAGGCTTTTTACCGATTCCAGCTCACTATTTACAAGGAATCAAAGATAAAGACCTTTCTATTTATACATGCCATGTTCCAATGGATCATCATCAAACATACGGAACAAGCATTGCGATTGCAAAAGCTCTAGAGGCCGATATAGTAGATGGTTTTTCTTATGATGGTAAAGATATACCATGTGGACTCATTTGCAAAATTCCTGAAACAACAACAAGAAAACTCGAAAACCAACTAAAAGAACTCTTTCACATTCCATATATAGACTTTGAAGGCAAACGACATGAATTTATCACAAAAATTGCAATTATCGCTGGATGCGGTGATAAAATAGATCTTCTTAAAGAAGCAGAAGAAAAGGGCGCTGAGGCGTATATTACAGGTGAAATTCATTGCCATATTGATAACGAATACGGCAAACATAAGTATTCATTAATTATGGACTATGTGAAAGAAACGAATATGTCACTTATCGGTGTGTCACACTCTGCTTCTGAATACTTAGTGAAGAAAACATTAATGCGTGATTGGTTTATAGAAAACTTTGATGTGGATGTTGTTTTACTTCCGCAAAAGAAATGGTGGTATTAAATGCGCATTCGAAAAATTTTTTTCATATTTCTCTTTCTTACCTGTTTTTTATTAGGTGCATGTAAAAATAACCCTGAAGACGAATTAAGAAAAACAGTGTGGGATCAATTATCTGAACATACGAAAGAAGAACTAAGTGATGGCTGGAAGCATGCTACAATTACAACTGAAACATTGCAAGCCGGAATATCTTCGGTCAAAGATTCCTCTTATATAGGAAAAGAAGTTTATCGTATTTCATTCCCATCTGATCGTTCTTACAAACTTGGAAATGTAGATGCATTTGTTGATATGAAAACAAAGAAAGTAATTGGATTTGGTCTACGAGATTAAAAAAGATTCGCTAATACTGCGGATCTTTTAGTTATCAGGAATAGATAATAAATCTAATAAGGTATATGTAACGATCATTTTAAATAAAAAGAGAGGATCTGCTTCCCTCTCTTTCCCATTCATCAGTGAATTGGCAACGCAATTTCAACTGTAGTCCCTACTCCAACGTCACTCTCAAACTGTATCTTGCCTTGATGTTCTTCAATAATCTTATATGTAACCATTAATCCTAAACCAGTTCCATCATCTTTCGTTGTATAAAAAGCTTCGCTCAGTTTAGGCATTTTGTCTTTCGGTATGCCACATCCCTCATCCTTGATTCGAATTATCATTGCATCTTTTAATGTAACCTCAATGATAATTATTCCACCATCTTGCATAGATTCAATCGCATTTTTTATTAAATTTAAAAACACTTGTTTTAAACGTTTTTCATTACATATTATACTTGGTAACTCACCTTTATAAATGGTATGTATTTTAATTCCTCGTTCCGAAGCAGGCTGTCCCATAATTCTTACCACGTATGAAAGAATGTCTTTTATATTATGATTCCCGCATTCCATTGGCTTAGAATTTCCAAGCTCCACCAGTTCGGTGGCAATTGTATCGATTCTTTCGATTTCTTGCTCCATAATATCACAATAGGCTTTATCCTCAGGATACTTTTCTTTTTGTCCTCTAACAAAACCGTTCAACAGCATCAATGGATTACGCATTTTAAAACCGATAACTGTTGCCACCCTTCCAATTACAGCCATCTTCTCTGATTGTTGCAATTCCTTATGTGTCGTTTCAATTGTGTGTATATAAGATTGGAATCTCAATAAAATAATCCATCCTATAATGGAAAACAAGCTACAAAGAACAATAGGAATGAGAACAATAAAAGAATTCACAATGAATCCCATTAAAACATACTTTATTATTGTCCCTCCCGTTACTAACCAAAAATAGCGTTTATTTACAAATAATGGTGCGAAAAGAAAGAAAAACCCTTCCACTATATTCCCTGCATCAAACTCTAAATCTGTTCCATAGTAAATGATAAAATTATGAATGAAATCTAATATATTATATCCTATGAAAATAATATATTTCACAGCATATGGATTCTGTCGCTTCGCCACATATATTCCCACAAACACCAATATAACCATGAGAATATACAACCATATCCCTAAACCCCTTTCTAGAATTGGCCCCCCATCTCCTACCCCTTCTAGCTTAGGCATAATATAATAATATGCAACATCATAAATAAAAAAAGTTGTAAAGAATAAACTTAAAAACAGCTTTAACGTTCGAATCTCTTCCCTTGTTAATTTATAAACACTGTCCATGTAGTAACTCCTCTATTCACAATACACATACTTCGCGAATCTTGCCTTCTATATAAACCTATTTTGATTTTTTCAACATAAATTAGGTTTTCTGTCGATTTTTCAATTTGTATTTATATAAAGTGAAACTTCCATCACCCGTCGAGCTTTTGCGGGATAACTCCTTTTTGATTTTTCACATATAAGCTGCTATGAAAAATAAAAGGTGACCTGCACTCGTTTTCTCTCTTTGTTTTCACTTGGCATGGGGCTGGAAAAGGATCTGACCGCCTCTATCCATGGCCGGATGCGCTCTCCCACCTAAAAAGAAAGGTTTTATGTCGGTTTTTCAATTTTCTTATATAGGTAAAATAATGTCTACTTTCGTTCCTACGTTTTTTTTACTCGTAATGTGTATTTTCCCATCATGTTCTTCAATAATCTTGCAAGCAACAGTAAGCCCTAAACCGATGCCATTTTTCTTTGTCGTATAAAATGCTTCTGTTATACGCTGTAAATTCTCTTCCTGCACACCGCACCCATTATCTACAATACTTACTATTACACCATCTTCATTTCTTTTGTTTATATGTATTTGAAGTGTTCCGCCATGTTCCATCGCTTCAATTGCGTTCTTTATTATGTATAGAAATACTCCTTTTAATTTACGATGATCACAATCTATTTTTATTTGATCAGGTGCAACATCATAAATGAGATACAGCTGTTTCCTTTTGATTTCTGCACTCATTTCTTTCAACGCATTTGATACAATTTCTTCTATTAAATAACTACTGTAGGTAGAAGGTTTACAAGTTGCCATTACCATAAGCTCACTTATCATATTGTTTATATGCTCAATTTCATCAATCATATGTTCATACACTTTATCATCTACATATTTCTCTTTCTGCAATTGTGTAAATCCCCTTAACGATGAAAGTGGATTTTTAATTTCATGTCCAACAGATGCTGCCATTTTTCCAATAACTACGAGCTTTTCAGACTCTCGCTTTTCTATCATCACGTTGTTTACAGTAGAAAGGTACTGTAAAAATCGATTCAATAGGAGATACGTTACAAATAATAAGAGGCTATACATAACCAACGGCATAAATGCCGCTTTTTTCCCTAGGACCAAAAGTACACTGTATTTCCCCATAATAACCAAAAATAACCAAAGTGAATATCGTTTACTCATAAAAATTGGTACAAATAAAATAAAAACAAATTCAATTGTATGCCCATCATCAAATGCTACTTTATTGTGAAGTGCATACCAATATAAGTTTAAAATTTCTGAACACATATAAGCTATTAAATATATATACTTAACACGATATGCCTGTTCCCTTTTCATCATATACATACTACATGCTATTAAGCAGGCTCCATACAAAAACGTTGGAACTTGAACCTCTAATCTTATTAGTGTTTCAGAATCTCCTAGCATAACAGAATAAACTGTTTCATATATAACCCATACAATATTCAATACCCATAAAAAGAGTCGAGCATTTTTCTTTTCTTCTTGAAATGAGATAAAGTTTTCTTTCACTTTAACACTTCCTCAAAAGCTATATACTTTCGCTATATTATTACTAACACTCATTATTATAATAAACGACAATAGTGTTTGACCAAAATAATATCAAATAATGTAGAAAAGTTTCCCCCGACTTATCAATTTGATAAGTCACATAATTTTCAATAATATGTACTAAAAAACGCTATTATTTGTTATATACTGAACTTGTCAGGTTAACTGTAAAGAGAACTCCCCGTTCTTTGTGTTTGAGCCTACCCCGTTATTAAATATAAGTCAAAAAGAACTTGTAGCGTATCTACAAGTTCTTTTTTGATTTCAATCAATCTATTGCATCACACTTTGAAGTTATGTCAAAGTGTGATGCAAATCAAATTATTGATTCACCGCTTTTGCTACAAGCGCAGCATATGCTTCTGCACCTGTTTTCGTTAAATGTACGCCATCCGGCTCAAAATACGCCTTATTATCAGCACTTGCTGAATACCAATCGACTAACGTCACATTTTGGTACTCAGATGCTACTTCTTTTAATTTCCCATTCACTAATGATTCCCACGGACGTGGTACCCTCGTATTGATGAATATAATTTTACGTTCATTCCCAATCACTTTTATTAATGATACGAGTTGATCCTTTGTAAAGGCACCATTTGTACCTAATCCAATAATGACATGATTCCCTAAATTCCCCTCATTCTTTAGCTGTTCCACCACAGGAATTGCTTTAGACAGTTGGCGACCAATTTTTGCATCAATCCTAATATTAGGAAATGAATTTTTCAAATACGGGGCGACGTCAATCATAATAGAATCACCTACAGCTGTAACTGTTTGAGGACCTTTAGGCTGCGCAGCAGCTTCTTGTTTTTCTTTATTTCGAGGTGGCTCATCAGCTGGTTTTTCCCTAACTGCCACTGGATGTTTCGGTTTTTCTTTTTGTTCCGTTTGTACTGCTTCCACCTTATCTTTTTGAGGATTATCCTTCGCTTTACTAGCTGTTGATAATCCAAAAACAGCGATCGTAGAAACGAATAGTGCGCATACTAAGGCTAGCTTACCACTTAATGCTAAGTTTTTTATTCCCCAATTCCTAGAGCGAATATTCTTCAATGCCCCTTGTCGGATTGGATTTTCAATAAACTTCCATGAAATTTGTGCAGCTACTATAATAAGTAAAAATTGAAGAATTGCTCTTGTAAGCGAAAACTCTCCAGCATTTACCTTCGGAGTCGTTAACGTGATAATCGGATAATGCCAAAGATATATCCCATACGATCGTACTCCCATCCAACGCAGTGGTCTAAACCTTAAAAATTGAGCAATTCGGCTAGCTGGGTGAGCAAGGTTCGCCACTAATAAAGCAGTAGCAATTGATAAAATGACCATTCCTCCGCGATATAGAAACGGATCATATTGATTTGTCTTCCAAAACATAACGAGGATAATAATAAGAGCAATTCCTCCAACTACGTCAAGAATGAGACGTGCTTGTGGAATAATTTTATTTGCAAGCCTACTGCTTGGCCAAATTAAGGCAAGTGCCGCTCCAATCAATAAGGAAAAGGCCCTTGTATCAGTACCGTAATAAATTCTGCTTGGATCAGCTCCTGGTTCATACAGAAATGCCATTGCCAATGCAGAAGCAGCTGCCCCTAAAACAATGAATAAAATGATGTGTGATTTCTTTTTTATGTAACGAAACGCCAGGCTAATAATAAATGGCCAAATTACATAGAACTGTTCTTCAACAGCTAACGACCAAAAATGATTCAGTGGAGAAAGTTGGCTAAAACTATCAAAGTACGATAATTTATGATAAATATACCACCAGTTACTGAAATATAATAAAGCTGCTAGCGAATCCCCACGCATCTTTCCTAGCAAAGAACTATGAAAAATTGTAATCCATGCTAAAACAATTACAAGCATGACAAGCATTCCAGGAAGTAATCTCCTTGCCCTACTGAGCCAGAATTTCTTCAAGTCAATCCTCTTATTTCTCTTCCATTCTATAGCTAGAATATCTGTAATTAAATAACCCGAAAGTACAAAAAATACAGTAACACCTAGGAATCCTCCAGGCATCCAATTAAAATTAATATGATATAAAATGACGCCTAGTATAGCTAGGCCCCTTAGACTGTCCAATCCAACCATATAGCGACTACTTTTCTTTAATGGTTCGGGCATCCGCCAGTCACCCCCGTATTTCTCTAAAATTACGTGAATATTTACAATATAAAACTCTATCAATATGTATTACCTCTAAAAAATATGAACCGAATCAAAATATTACAAAACCTATTAACAAACACACTCAATTTTTATGATTGCATGCACAGTAACTAAAATTTTACCATGTTATGTATTAACATGAAATAGTCTCATTTATGAACTTTCATGTAAAAAAGGAGGTTATCCTAAAAATTCTATTTTTAGGATAACCTCCTTTCTTATTAACCGATACTCTGAACTCTACCAACTTTCCCATCTTGTAATCGTACTTTAATACCGTATGTATGCGTCTCCGTGTTTGTTAAAATAACGAACTTATTTAAGATAACAGATACAAGGGTATAGCTTTGTTGTAATTTATCGAATTTTCACTCAGTCACATCCAATTGTTTGTTTTTTAATAACTTCGCAAACAATAAACACGCTATCTTTTCTCATAACTGCTTGTTCTCTTTAATGAAAAAACAGAAAGTTCCGGCTTACTTAAAAACCGTACCGGCATTCTAGTAGTACCAATACCACGATTCACATACAACTGTAATGGCTTACTCTTTCCTTCCAATGAATAAAGTCCTTCTACATATTTATTTGCTAGTGAAGTAGTAATGATAGAACCTATGAACGGAAGCTGTACTTGTCCACCATGACTATGACCAGATAGTTGAAGGTCCACTGGATATTCAGATATTTGATCAACAGCATCTGGTTCATGTACTAACAGGAGATTAAAATCCTCTGCTCGAAGGTGCTGAAGAGTAGGTTTAACTTTTGGTTTTCCAAGTAAAAAATCATCTAGACCAGAAATGGTAATGTAATCACCATTGGCAACTTTAATCCTCTTCATTTCATTATTCAAAACAGTAAAGCCAGCCTTCTCCATATACTGTTCGTATAAGTGTCCCCCGCCACCTCCTCGATCATGATTGCCAAACACAGCATATTTTCCAAGAGGAGCGCGAATTTGTTTCAAAATCGTTTGTGAGTACTCTCTTTCCACAACATATTCTCCAAATTTATCAATTAAATCACCTGTAAAAACCACAATGTCAGGCTTTAGCTTATTGATTTTATCCACTAATATTTGCTGCTGTTTATGAGGAAAGTTTGGTCCGAAATGTGTATCTGAAAACTGTAAGATTTTCACATCATGAAAACCTTCTGGAATATTTGGATTTTCAATATCGTTCCATGTAACTGAAAATGATTTTGTTTCCAAATGAAAAGCATATACATAAATTGTTATTGGAAGAATGAATAGTATGAGGGAAATGATACATATTCTTCTAAACCGCAATAAGGAAGTACCTTCTTTGGCTTGTTCCAAAGAAGGTACTTCTTCGTTCAAATTCATTCTATTTGTTTTGGCGTGTTCTAAATTCGCTTTCATGTGTCCACCTCTAAATTCATCTTCATAAAAAGATACGATTTAAATAATGTTGTAGCATTTCTATGTTACAAACGTATGTCTTTTGAAAATTGAGGTGAACATGAGCAAACTAATTAAACCAAAATTAAGATTTGATGCAGCATGTGGTCCTTCTATTAAGGGGAAAAATGATAGGATATTTACTTCTACTATTAGAAGCAGTTTGGATGATTTTATAAGATTTTACCTTATGAGAGGAAGTAGCCAAATTTCCCATATGATGCATACAATTAATATAAATGTATAATCACCAAAATCTAATTTAGACCCCTTCTTTACATGCATATCCAACCAAATATGCATAAGTTTCATTCCCTTATATTTATAGACATTCTTCTTTGCAAATCGATAAACAAGAAGCTGTAATATCATAAATCCTGCTACAACTATAAGTAACAAAACGAGAAAGTCAATCACTCTATTTCTGCACTGATTTCTCTAATATACGATGTTCCAAAAGCCATTCTTCAAACTTAGCACTTCCAAATTCCCAGCTTAAGTCATTTGCAAGTACAGAAAAAACGCGATACCCGGAATAGTCATCCATAAATTCATCTTCCTGTACCTGTACTAGCGGAATCCCATAAAAAGCAAAGTTAAAAAATACATCCCACACATCTTCATGTTTTCTTTTATAAGCAATCGATTCCACATCAAATTCATCTCCAAAATAATCAAGATGTAAATGCATGCTATCATCATATTCATATTTCATTTTATCACCCCTTATATTTGTACTTCTTTATCATCCAAAAAATTCCTTCTACATCCACTCACATCTAGGCACTTACCTACATATTATGGCAGTAGATTCATTTCTAGGAGGTGTCACATTTTGAAAAAATTTATAGCTGTTTTTTGTATACTTGTACTTACTGTTTTTACGTTTGTGGCTTGTAGTAAAAAAAACGATACGAAGCAACAAGTGCAAAAGATTCGCATTGGTGAAGTTACACATTCCCTCTTCTACGCACCGTTATATGTTGGGATTGAAAAAGGATTCTTTAAAGAAGAAGGATTAGATATCGACCTACAAACGACAGCTGGTGGTGATAAAACAATGACTGCGCTGTTATCTGGTGGAATTGACATTGCACTTGTCGGCTCTGAAACATCCATTTATGTTCACCAGCAAGGAGCAAAAGACCCGGTTATTAACTTTGCTCAGCTCACGCAAACTGATGGTACATTTTTAGTTTCTCGCAAAAAATTAGACTCCTTTAATTGGAACGATGTGAAGGGCGTTACTTTCCTTGGTCAACGTAAAGGTGGTATGCCGCAAATGGTTGGGGAATACGTTTTGAAGAAAAATGGCATTGATCCACACAAAGATACAAATTTAATTCAAAATGTTGAGTTTGCTAATATCGCTAATGCCTTCGCGTCTGGTACAGGCGAATTTGTCCAGTTGTTTGAACCAACAGCGAGTATTTTTGAAAAAGAAGGAAAGGGCTATATCGTTGCTTCTTTTGGTACTGAATCTGGAACTGTTCCATACACAACATTTATGGCAAAAGAAAGCTTTTTAAAGAAAGACAAAGCAGCAGCGGAGAAATTCACACGTGCATTATATAAAGCACAACAATGGGTTGATACGCATAGTCCAGAAGAAATTGCCGAGGCTGTTACACCACTTTTTAAAGATACTTCAAAAGATATTACGGTAAAAGTAATCGAGCGCTACAAAAAGCAACATTCGTATGCGACGAATCCATTATTAGACGTGGAAGAATGGAAACAACTACAAAAAATTATGAAAGAAGCTGGAGAATTACAAAAAGAAGTTCCACATGAGGCGCTCGTCGATACAAAAATTGCCGAAAGCGTTATTAAGAAATAGAGGCGAATACAATGAGTTTCTTACAAATATCTAATGTTTCCCACTGCTTTTTTGCAAAAGAAAATGCCCGGCTCGTCCTCGGAGATATTAACTTACACGTAGAAGAAGGGGAATTTATTTCCTTTCTTGGCCCAAGCGGCTGTGGAAAAACAACGCTTCTTTCTATTATTGCAGGACTATTAAAACCAATTGAAGGTATTGTCTTTGTAGAAGATGAGCCAGTGACAAAATCAACTTCTTCAATGGGATATATGCTCCAACAAGATTACTTGTTTCCCTGGAAAACAATTGAAGAAAATATAATGCTTGGGCTGCACATTACAAAAACATATGGAGAGGAAACGAAAGAACATACCTTACAACTTTTAAAGCAAGTCGGCTTGCAAGGCGTAGAAAAGCAATCCCCTCGGGAACTATCCGGTGGTATGCGCCAACGGGCAGCACTCGTTCGTACACTTGCAACAAATCCAAAAATCCTGTTGCTTGATGAACCATTTTCAGCTCTTGATTATCAAACGAAATTAAAATTAGAGGAGCTCGTATTTTCTTTATTACACAAATATAAGAAAACATCTCTTCTCGTCACGCATGACATTGAAGAAGCAATCGCAATGAGTGATCGTATTTACTTGCTTCAAGCAAACCCTGGGAAAATCGCAAAAATATTTTCAGTACCAAAAAGCATCCGCTCCCTACCACCGTTACAAGCAAGGTACCACCCTGATTTTCCAGCCCTCTTTCAAGACATATGGAAGGAGCTGGAGCGCCTTGGATAATATAAAACAATTACACAAACAGTTTCGAAAAAAAGAGCGTCAGCGTACTTGGACAGCTGCCTCTTTACAATTTTTACTTCTCATTCTCTTCTTTACATTATGGGAAGTCTCCAGTAAACAGGAGTGGATCGATCCTTTACTCTTTAGCTCACCTTCAAGTATTTGGGAGTTATTTGTAAGTAAATGGGGAGACGGATCACTTTGGATTCACATATGGACGACACTGCTTGAGACAGGTATTGGTTTTATTCTCGGTACAGTTCTCGGAACAATTATCGCAACCGTTCTTTGGTGGATACCGCTTATAGCTCGCGTATTAGACCCATACCTTGTTGTGTTAAATGCAATGCCGAAAGTAGCACTTGGTCCGATTATTATCGTTATTTTCGGCCCAAACATCTCCTCTTCGATCGCAATGGGAGTTATTATTTCCATCATTATCACCATTCTTGTTATTTACAGTGCATTTCAAGAAGTTGATTCTAATTATATAAAAGTAATGGATACATTCGGCGCAAATAAATGGCAATGCTATAAACAAGTTATTTTACCGTCTTCCTTTCCAGCTATCATTTCAACTTTAAAAGTAAACGTTGGATTATCATGGGTTGGTGTTATTTTCGGTGAACTTCTTGTTTCCAAACAAGGACTCGGTTATTTAATTAGCTACGGATTCCAAGTATTTAACTTTACGCTTGTACTGCTGAGTGTATTACTGACATGTGCACTTGCTACTCTTATGTATGTGTTTGTTGAAGGATTCGAGAAATTATTAATAGGTAAGAAAAAAAGAAGCTGACTCAAAACAAAATACTTGGGTCAGCTCTTTCTTTTTTATACCATTATTTTTAAGAAATCCTAGCTTTTTTATTTCTGATCACATACTTTTGTATCGTTCATTACAGTGTTCCCTTGAATCATGACCGTATGAAAACAATCCTTCACACGCAATGTTACGATATTATCTTTCCGATCCACAATATGATACTCATCAAAATGTTGATTTAATGCAATACGGATTTGTTCTCCTTCGAAAATCGGAACACCATGAGACATTACCCAGATGAGACCAGCAATAGCAAGAATGGTTTTCATACGATCTACCTCCTTGAGAATGAATTCATTGCATCTTCAACATGCGCGTTATAATTGTGTCAATTTTGCGACAATACCCCTTTTATGCCTATTCTATTTGGAAATTCTGGTTCCTTCTTCCACGTCAAAAAGTTTTATACCATGCATTTTTTTAGAAATATGCGATAATTATTTCTAGGAAGTTTTTTCATTTTAAGGGGGATTATTATGATTCGTGCTGTGCTATTTGATTTAGATGGAACATTGTTAGATCGGCATCAATCTTTAGAACATTTTATTCATGAACAATATGATCGTTATGCTCATCATTTTACCAGCATTATTAAATCAGAATACTGTTCTCGTTTCATTCAGCTAGACAATAACGGCTATACTTGGAAAGATAAAGTATACGCTACCCTGCTTAAAGAATATGCAATTACAAGTGTGACAGCCGAACAACTCTTGCATGATTACGTAACAGAATTCGCAAACCACTGCATTCCTTTTCCAAATATGCATGAATTACTTCAGCAATTACAAAACAAGAATATTAAAGTGGGGATTATTACAAACGGCATAACCGAATTTCAAATGAACAATATTCGCGCTTTGAACTTACATACTTATACAAATACCATTCTCATTTCGGAAGCAGAAGGTATTAAGAAGCCACATCCAGCTATCTTTGAGCGTGCCCTCAAACAATTAAACGTCCAATCAGAAGAATGTATCTATGTTGGAGATCATCCGGAAAACGATGTAACCGGTGCTGAAAACGCCGGGATTCCTGCAGTTTGGAAGAAAGATTCATTTTGGGGAGAGTTTGAACATTCTCGTGTAGTTGAAAATTTACTTGAGGTACTTTCATTCGTAAAACTTGGATAAATAAGTCGTCACCCTTAAAGAATTCACTTTTCACGTTAGTATAAAGCTAAAGTTGTAATTCATCAGATACAAAAACGCCATCCTTTCCTATAATTCTAGAGAAAGAATGGCGTTTTTTCATTTTAAGAGTGTATTTCTTTTTCCTAGCTTACTAGCAATGTTACGCTACCTCTAATTAGAAAAATATTTTAGAACTCCTTCAAACACAGATTGTGCCAGTACATTTTGATATTTGTCAGAAGTCAATTTTACTCTTTCATTAGGATTTGATAAAAATCCTGTTTCTACTAATATAGGTGGTGCACTATTATCTGCCTTTAACACACGAAGTTCTGGTCGATCTTTTACAAATCTATTTTTAGCACCTGTATTTTTAATTAAAGCATTCTGTACAGCATTTGCTAAAGTAAGTGCTTGTTTACTTTTTGGGTGTTCAGAATTATATAACGTTTCAATTCCTTCTGCTGCAGTCGCATCAGCTGAATTTACATGCACACTAACAAAAATATCTGCTTTGTTTTCATTTGAAATACGAACACGATCTCCTAATGGAATAAAGATATCTGTTGCTCGTGTCATCACAACATTTGAACCACTCTGAGCTAATAAACTCTTTAACTTCAAACCTACTTGCAGGGCAATCGTTTTTTCATATATATTTTCATATAATGTCCCTGAATCATATCCACCATGTCCTGGATCAACTATAATTGTTTTACCAAATATGATTGGATTGTCAATCCAAACACCATTTGTATCAAAATAGTATACTTTACCATTCTCATCTAACCATCCGATTTTCATTGCCCCATTGCCTTGCAGGTAGTACCAAGTTGTTCCTTCCTGTAGCCAACCTGTTTTCATTGCTCCGTTGCTTTGCAGATAGTACCAAGTTGTTCCTTCCTGCAACCAGCCTGTTTGCATTGCTCCACTATTTTGCAGGTAATACCAGGTTGTTCCTTCCTGCAACCAGCCCATTTGCATTGCTCCGCTTCCGTTGAAGTAGTACCATGCTCCATTAATTGACTGCCAATCTGTTTGCATTGCTCCGCTTCCGTTGAAGTAGTACCATGCTCCATTAATTGACTGCCAATTTGTTTGCATTGCTCCACTTCCGTTGAAGTAGTACCATGCTCCATTAATTGACTGCCAGCCTGTTTGCATTGCTCCACTTCCGTTGAAGTAGTACCATGCTCCATTAATTGACTGCCAACCTGTTTTCGCTGCTCCGCTGCTTTCTAAATAATATTTTTTATCCCCAAGCTGCAGCCAACCTGTTTTCATTACTCCATCGCTTTCGAAGTAATATTTTTTATCCCCAAGCTGCAACCAGCCTATTTTCATTGCTCCATTGCTTTCTAAATAATATTTTTTATCTCCAAGCTGTAGCCAGCCTATTTTCATTGCTCCATTGCTTTCTAAATAATACCAAGTTGTTCCTTCCTGCAACCAGCCCGTTTTCATTGCTCCACTACTTTGCAGGTAATACCAGGTTGTCCCTTCCTGTAACCAGCCCGTTTTCATTGCTCCATTGCTTTGCAAGTAATACCAGGTTGTCCCTTCTTGCAACCAGCCTGTTTTCATTGCCCCATCTTGTTGCAAATAGTACCAAGTAGTCCCTTCTTGCAGCCAACCCGTTTTCTGTTTTCCATCTGGCTGAATATAATACCACTTATTATCTCTATTCACCCAACCTACTTGTGTTTTAGGTGCTGCCTGTACTGTTTTAACAGTAGTTTGATTCGTTTCTATTTCACTAGTACCTAGTGGTTGCTCACTTTTTACACCTGCTGTTCCAGGCTGCTTTGTTATATCTTGTTGTATTGTCTTTTGTTCTTGCTGTTTTTGCTCAGGTAATAGCTGATCTTGCTGTTTAGATTGTTCTTGTTGCTCAGTACTAATTTCTTGTTCTTGCTTCTTTTGCTCAGGTAGTAATTGATTGCCCTGTTTAGATTGTTCTTGTTGCTCAGTACTAATTTCTTGTTCTTGCTTCTTTTGCTCGGGTAGTAATTGATTGCCCTGTTTAGATTGTTTTTGTTGCTCAGTACTAATTTTTTGTTCCAAAGGTAGCTGTTCATTCTCTGTTTCAGCCAAAGCTTGCATTGGGCTAAGCACATAGCCTAATGTTAAAACAGCTACTGCAGTTTTCTTCAACATGTGTAGTTCACCTTTCCTTATCCACTTGATTTAAAAATATAAAGATCTAATTCTAGCAAGATAATTAAAAACTCAACATTTGATTTCTATAAACATATTAAATCAAAAAAAAGCAGCCCCCAAACGTTTCAAGGCCCTATGTAGCGCGATATGACTACATAGGGCCTTTTAGTTTGGAGATTGCCATAAGTCAAGTTCTCAAAATCCACTAGGATTAGGTGTTACTATACACTAATTTTCATAATTCAATTTAACTCTAATGTTATAATATCAACATTCTAAATGCAATTAAAAAGATAAATTTTCCTTTTTAAGTTTTTGTTAACTGAATAATATTAAGACAATATATTATTCAGTTAATCCAGTGAGTTTTTGATTGCATGTAATAGTATTAGTTATAACTCTTTGTATTTTTATTGCATATATGTAAGGTGTATACTCATACGCACAAACCTTCTTTTTATGTTAATGTTCCTTAAATCATTTTTTTATTATAGGATTCGAACGAGTGAAGCATTTTACAGGGGAGCCAGAAAAAAATTAATTTATTTTTATGAAATAGCTATTTTGTCTTCCCTTTATATAAATTCACTCTATGATACATATCGTGAATTTGTTTCTATCTTTTTTAACACTCCATATAAGTTTTTCCATGAATATATATTGGTAGCACTACATTACAAATACTCCGCCGGAATATATACCGAAGGAACAAATATAATTTTAATAACAAAAAGAACCCGGCCCTTTACTTCGTAAAACAGCCGAGTTCTTCTATATGTTTCATCGTACGCGCTAATACATCGTCACGCATAATAAAGCTAAATTTCCTATCAGTTTTAATGTTATCCGGGATTTCTTTTAATAGAACAGACCCTTTTGTCTCTTCATAGTGCGTATGTTCTTCTACTGCACTAATTGTTGCGAAATAAATGTTTTTAATGATTATTTTGTCTTTTCCAGATACTTTGTATTGTCCTAAGTAAGTTAAATCAGAAACAATACCACCGGTTTCTTCATGAACCTCTCGAACTGCCGCTTCTTCCGGTGTTTCCCCCAGCTCCACCTTGCCACCTGGAAATTCAAGACCGCGGCGCAAATGATGCGTTAATAACCATTGATCCCCGTACCGGCATACAACCCAAACATGCTTTGGCTCAGGAGAAAATGGGTAACGTTCAAACGATAATTGTACATTGTTGTGGTAATAATCTTTAAATTTGTACATGCCATTACTCCCCTATAGATGGTTACAAGTTTTTCCTACCACAAATTGTAGCACAATTCTCATTCATATGCATAATGTTATCCAACTACAATCCATTGATTATTCCCATTTGCGCGACTAATTCTTTCGTTTCATGATTCCCTAAATCATAGATCATCTTATAGGCTTTCTGCAGTTGTTCATCATACCGGTCATTATTCGAATCATGATGATACTCAACATACGGAACGTGCGAACGTACAAAAGAGCCAAGATCTTCACGATACGCTTGATCGAAGTATTCCCGAAGCTGGGTAATTTCCTCATCATTCGCCTGGATTTCAAAGCTATATGTATCTGCCGTTTTCACCTGCGAAATCTGACCATTTCCTACTGATATATAGTAAGTTTTCTTATTATCCATATAACGCCCTTCTTTCACCCTTTTACTTTCTATTGTTTTCAACAATTACAAAATTATGTAAAACGAAGTTTCATTTAATGGTAAAATTAAGAAAAGGAGGGGAACTGGATGTTAAAAATATTAATCATCGGCGTCATTATTGTCATTCTCGTATTGGTACTCTCTGTGTTAACGATTAATAAGGGCTATTCATATAAACATTCGGTTGATAAACCAGAGGACAATCCTTATCTGGCAAATAAAAAGGAGGATCAATAATATGCTTCGTATACTCCGCCTCTTAACTGCTTTCATTGTCATTATCGTATCCTTGTACAGTCTATTTACACATAATGATTCATTTCTTACTCTTTCACAATTTTTCTTAGGAGCCTTAATGTTTATAATCGCGATTGAACAAATACAAAAGAAAGACCCAAGCACAGGTTTGACCTGTATGGTAGCAGGAATTTTCGTGTGGGCTGTTCTCGCAGTAAAGTATATTATGTAACGACTATTTTCTTACGGAGGGATTAATATGCTAAAAATCGCTCGAATTACATTTGCACTCATTGCACTCGCTTTGTCTATCTATAGTTTTATCACAGATAACAGAGACATTATGCTTTATATGTTCATTACTTTAGGTTTAATGTCTTTCACTATGAGCATCGAGGAATTACGTGAACAAAAGAAAGTAAGCGGAACAATGTGTTTTCTAGTTGGAGCTATCGTTTTATTCATCGCTATATCAGAATTACTCCGCTAATATAAATTTTCAAAGGAGAGAATGAAATGCTAACTGGATTACGTATTTTCTTCGTACTACTGACACTTGTTCTTTTAGGCTATTACTATTTTACCAAAACTGATGTACTCCCTTACATGCAGCTCTCACTCGCATGTATGTTCATTATCATGGGCATTTCTGAAATGAAAGCGCGGAGAAAAACATTAGGGATTGCTTCTTTTTTGGTTTCTGGTTTTATCTTCTTCATTGTAATTTCTATACTTTTACGATAAAAAGATAAAAGCTATCTTCCCACTTAATGTAGAAAAGATAGCCCTTTTCGTTACTCTTGTGCTTTATTTGATCAAAGTAGTTCTATCCCATTTATTGAACAAACTGTTTTGGATATTCTTTTATATGCTTATCATCGTCACGCCAATCATAAGTTTCTTTCTTTGAAATATCTAACGCTTGATCTCCAATTCTAACTCTATCTTTATCTATCCATTCAATGTGTGGATCTGTATCTGGATAGTTCCAATATACATTTTTGACAGAATTGGAACTAAGGTTAACTAATTCTCCTCTAACAGCATCTGCACTTAATGATCCGGCGTTATGAAAATAAGTTTTTATAGCATGTTTTCCATCTGGAGATTTCACAGTTCGAATCAATTCTCCTTTCGGAACGCCTTGCAAACTAAAAAACTTCCAATATCCGAAGCCAATGATCATTACTAGCGCAATAAATAATACCAATGCTACTTTTCTCTTTGTCTTTTTGATTTGAATTTTTGCATCGTCCACTCAATCATCCCCTGTAATCTTGAATATAATCCTTTTAAACCCATATTACACCACACACTAACCCATTAATATACCCCCATAAAAAGAAACTCCTGTTTCAATAAGCAGGAGTTTCTTTTTTCATTTATTCATTTACTAAAAACTACTTTTCCTAATGTTTAATTTCGTTGACAAAATTACCTTTTTAGCTACATTCCGTCCTGAAAATCTTTCCATTAATAAATCTACTGCTGTTTCTCCCATAAGTCCCGTATATACTTTCACTGTACTGAGCGCAGGAGAAAGATACTGAGAAATACTGAGATCATTTACACCAATTATATTTACTCTTTCTGGAACAGGAATCTCACATTCATGTAATGCCCGCAAACATCCGATTGCCATAGCATCATTTCCAACAAAAAAAGCCGTCGGTAACTGACCCTGCTGCTCTTCTATCGCCTGCTTCATTAATAAATAACCATCGTTTACTGAAAACTGACCCGTGTATATATAATTTTCATAAAATAATTCTTTTTCCTTGATATATTTTATAAAGGCACGTTCCCTTGGATCTTCAATTTCAGAAGTCTGATCTTTAAATGTTTCCCGTCCTCCTATGTATCCAATCTTTTGATGTTCCTTTTCTATTAAATGATCAATCACCTTCATGGTTACCTTTTCAAAATCTACCACAACCGCATCAAAAATATCTTCATTTGGAGAATAATCTACAAATACAATGTTTTTTGTTATCGTTTCAAATAAACTTATTTCTCGTTCACTAAACTTCCCTATTGCAATCATGCCTTGAATGTTTTCTTGCATCAACTCTTCCATTTGGCTATGAAAAAGTTTTACAATTTTCAAACCTTTCTGTTCACATCTTTTTTCTATTCCTAAACGAATGGACATATAATATAAATCGTTAAGCTCTTCTTCTTCTGTATACCAATGAACCAAAGTAATTTTTGGCAATTCTTTTTTACGCTTTGTACGCTTCTTATAAGAAAACTCCTCTGCTGCCTCAAATATCCTCTTCTTCGTTCCATCACTGACAGAAAGCAATGGATCATTATTTAACACCCGAGAAACAGTAGCGATGAATACGCCTGCCTTCTCTGCTATATCTTTAATCGTTGCCATACCTGATTCACCTACTCTTCTCAATTATTCAATCCGAAACGTATATTTCGTTGAGGAGGAGAATAATTGATTTTTATTTAAAATATAAGAAGGGAAATTCGGATGATGAATGGCATCAGGCAATCCTTGCGTTTCTAGACAAAGCCCTAAATACTTTTTGGATTGTACCCCACATATTTCAAAATCACCTGGTAATTGGTTTCCTGTGTACAAAACTACCCCAACTTCATCTGTTTCCACAACTAATTTGCGACCACTTTCTTCATCCCATAATATGATTTCCTGATCGCAGTTGCTGTTCAAAAGAAAAGGATGATCATATCCTTTTCCTACTAATTCATTTTGATAATAGCGAGAATATATTCCCTCTTTTATTTGCCTTCCTGCTCGGAAATCGAAGGGCGTATCTATTACATCCTATATTTCACCCGTTGGTAATAATTGCTCGTTTAATTCTAGAAATTGATCACTATTCATTTTTAAAGTATGCTGTAAGACATCCCGTTTTAAATTACCACTTAAGTTAAAATACGTATGATTTGTTACGTTTAATATGGTCGTTTTATCTGACTGCGCTTCATAACGAATCAAAAATTCATTCGCGTTATTTAATGTATAAATCACTTTTACATGTACAGTTCCTGGATATCCTTCTTCTCCGTTAGGGCTAGTATAAGTAAATTCAATTCCAGTTTCCTTCTCATTTCCTATTATTTTAGCATCCCAAACGATATAACTAAATCCTTTTAAACCACCATGGAGATGATTGTCTTGATCGTTTTTTACTAGCGTATATGTGTTGCCATCCAACTCAAATTGAGCACCTTTGATTCTACCAGCCACTCTTCCTACAACTGCTCCAAAGTATGGAGAATATCTCTCATAGTTTTCTAATTCTTCAAAACCTAAAACGATATTTTCATAATTTCCTTTCCTATCAGGAGTAATGATTTTTGTAATCACACAACCGTAATTTAAACACGTAACTTCTATATCATTGTCATTTTTTAATGTATAAGCGTACACATCTTCTCCATTTACTTTACCAAATACATTTTGAAAGACTTTCATATCCCCAACTTCCGCTCCTCTAAACTTTGTATAAAACGTTTAAATGCAGCTATTCCTTCATCGTTTCGTTTGAAAACCCCAGCATCTTCTAATGCCCTTAAAAATTTAGCCGCTAACTCTTTTTGAACAATATGGTGAATATCCTCTTCATTCGCTTCCTTTTTATACCGCTCTCTCAGTTGTTCTGCCCATTGTTTGTGATATTCCGCTACACAATTGTCTTTATACAATATATATCGTTCTACCTCTTGTAGTTCTAATTTCAGCCTTGCTGGAAGTACAGCTAATCCCATCACTTCAATTAAACCGACGTTTTCCTTCTTAATATGTTGTACATCCTGATGCGGATGAAAGATACCAAAGGGATACTTCTCACTTGTACGATTATTTCGTAATACGAGGTCCAACTCATACTGTTCATTTCGCTTGCGAGCAATAGGCGTAATCGTATTATGTGGCACACCGTCTGTATGTGCGTAAATATGAACAGATGAATCGCTATATTGCTTCCATTTTTCCAAAATGTAATCGGCTACATTTACTAATAAATTAGAATCCTTACCTTTTAAGCGAATAACCGACATGGGCCATTTCACTACCGAACATTGAACCCCCGGAAATCTATCCAATTTAAATGCATAATCATCTGCTGCTTTTGCCATCGCAAATTCATATTTACCACCTTGATAATGATCATGTGATAAAATAGACCCGCCTACAATAGGTAAATCAGCATTGGAGCCAATAAAATAATGAGGGAACCGTTTCACAAAAGAAAGTAATCTTCCGAAAGCTTGGCAATTTATTTCCATATTCCGATGCATTTCTGCTAGCACAATGCAATGTTCGTTATAGTACACATAAGGAGAATATTGTAAGTACCATCGCTCTCCTAATAATTCCATTCGAATCATTCTATGGTTAGAACGTGCAGGATGGCCAATTCTGCCCACATATCCTTCATTTTCAATACAAAGCAAACATTTCGGATAATCCGTATTTTGTATTACGTTTTCGTTTACAATTTCCCTTGGATCTTTTTCCGGTTTAGATAAATTGATCGTAATGTCCAATTCTCCATACTCTGTATTAGCTTTATAACTAATATTTTTTTGAACACGCTTCGTTTGAATATAGTTGCTTATTCGACTTAATTCATAAAAATAATTGGTTGCATATTCTGGATGACACTCATAATGTTGATAGAAACATTGATTAATAGTCGATGGTTTTGACACGAAGCAGTTCATAATTTGATTCGCTAATATTTCTCTATTGTGAGAATGACCATCGATAATTCCTTGTTCACTCGCATACTGAACTAAATCTTCTAGTAAATCTGTTATTTCTTTTTCTTCCGCTTTACTTTTTTGCATTTCAAAACGCTCTAAATGAAGAAGGTGAAGAATTTGATTTCTTATATAAATTCCATCTTCTCTTTCGATAAACCGAAGTGAACATGCCCGTTTTATAAGTTGCTCAATGACTTGATAAACATTCATGATACTTTCCCTCCGCTGAATCGTTATATCCATTCGGATTATTTTCATACCCATCCTAAACATCTATAAAGAGAAATAAAATAGTTATACATTAACTGTAACTACTACATTGAAGTTTGCTCTATTAATTGCTATACAAGCACAGGAACTAATATAATATGCCATTTATTGCATGGCCTCTTTCTGTAATTCTCTTGCCCCATCCCCAATCTCGGCAACATAAAATGTCGCTTCGTAACCGATGGTGTCTCTATATTTTTGTCCAACGTTACAAATAAATTGATCCGTATATTCTTTCTCAACGATCACAATCGCACAACCACCAAACCCTGCACCTGTCATACGTGCTCCTATAACCCCTTCTTGTTTCCAAGCTGATTCAACCAATGTATTTAGTTCTCGTCCTGTCACTTCATAATCATCACGTAAAGAACAATGAGATTCATTCATCAATCTTCCAAATTCTTTTATATTATTTTCTTTTAACTCTTTTACAGATTGCAATGTTCGACAGTTTTCATACACAACATGTTTAGCCCGTTTTCTTAAGCTATCTTCCTTAATTACATGCTTATATTGTTCAAACATTTTTTCAGTTAGTTCTCCTAAGGAGCTTATATCAATTACCTCTTGCAATTTTGCAAGTGCCAGTTCACATTCCATTCTTCTCTCATTATACTTAGAAGCAGTAAGCTCTCGACGCTTGTTCGTATTCATAATAATGATATTGTAGTTATCCAACTGCAATGGCGCATACGTAAAATTCAGTGTTTGACAATTCAACAACATCCCATATCTTGCTTTTCCCATCCCAATAGCAAATTGATCCATAATACCACTATTTACACCGATAAAATAATTCTCCACCTTTTTACCAATTTTAACTAATTCTATACGATCTAATTCAAATTGGAATAATCCTTCCATCGTTACTCCTGTTACAAGCTCAATAGAGGCAGATGATGACAATCCCGCACCGTTTGGAATATTTCCATAAAACATAATGTTAATTCCTGAATCAATGCTATATCCAGCTTCTATGAGATAACGAATCATACCTTTTGGATAATTCGCCCAATCATGTTCTTGCTTATAATCTAATTCGTGTAAAGAAAATGAAATAACACCCTTTTCGGGGAAGTTCAGTGAATAGGCACATATTAACGCATCATCTCGTTTACTTGCTAACGCATAAGTGCCGAACGTAATGGCACATGGAAACACATTTCCTCCGTTATAATCAGTATGTTCTCCAATCAAATTAATCCGACCAGGAGCAAAGAAAGTACGATACTCCTCTTGGTGAAATATTTTCTTAAAACTCTCCATTAACTGGTTATGTATCATCTAAGATCCTCCTCATGCTATTTATCCCGCATTAACGGGCAGTAAGACCCCCACCTCAAATTTCAGCAAGAGCAAAGAAGTTAAGTCGGGAATCAACTGCCCGTAAAAGCCCGATTGGTGAAGGCTAATAATCATTGTGGGATGAAGACCCCCCAATGATTAAAGTTTCACTTTATACTGAATTTCCTTTATCCCATACACAACTCGGCTTCTAAATCTGGTTTACTGCCCATTAAACTATGAAATCTATAATGCCCACTATCTCCCATCTTCGCACGAATTGTTTTCCTTCCTAACTTCGAGTTCATTCTACTAAAAAATAAAGTCATATTATCTTTTTACTAAAAAAATTCAAAAAAGTCAAAATATTTTCAGTAAAAAACATTGTCATATCGCTATATATTTTAGTAAAAAACACTACACCTTTTTACTTTATATTTTAAACTAGACTGAAAAATATACATAGGAGACCACGAAAGAAAATCTAACTAAAAACCATGCTCTCTGTTTTTCAGAAAAACGATCATTTAACTGCTAATCCATTATCTAATTTTATTAATGATGCTGGAGTGATTAAAGAGGCTTATTTTTATTCGATTAAAGTGAAAACAAAGTATATTTTCTTAATTTGATTTGACAGTAAAAGTTAAATATGATGATTCAAGCTCTCATAATTGGTTTAATCGCGCAGAAAACCCTCTAAATTTTTATTTATTAACTCCTCTAAGATGTTCTTTAAACTATAAAAAGCTGCCTTTTCACAGGCAGCTTTTTCATCTATTAACCAAATACTTTCTCAAGATCATCTTTATCTTGGCTTAACCAGAAATTCATTAAGCGTTTTGCTCCTTCTAAATCATGAAGCTTCGCTTGACCACACTGCGTTTCGTTTGCAGCTGGAATTTCTGTAATTTGAACCGCATCTTTTAATGTAAGTTCTAATAAATCAATGACTTCACGAACAGTTGGTGTCCCGCTTACAACAAGATAATATCCTGTTTGGCAACCCATTGGTGAAATATCGATAATGTCAAAATGCGGATAACGATCAATATATTTACGTAAATTAAACGCTAATAAATGTTCTAACGTATGAATAACATCTGGCTTCATCGCTTGTTTATTCGGTTGGCAAAAACGAATATCGAATTTATTAACAATACCGTCACTACCTACTTTATGAACACCACAATGTCTTACATAAGGTGCCTTTACAATCGTATGATCTAATTCAAAGCTTTCTACTGATGGCATAAAACATCTCTCCCGCTTTAATTTTAATTCCGTTATATCCAATATGATATAACGGAAATTCGAATTAGTAAAGTATTATGTATAGCCCGTGCTATAATACTAGAAGAATATGCTGGAAAGGAGACCGTTATGAAACAGATTTTCATCGGAATCATACGCTTTTATCAAAAATTTATTTCTCCGATGACACCACCTACATGTCGCTTTTATCCAACATGCTCCCATTATGGATTAGAGGCGTTTCAAAAACACGGTGCTTTCAAAGGTTTTTGGCTCACACTAAAACGTATTTTAAAATGTCACCCTTTTCATCCAGGAGGATTTGACCCCGTCCCGGACAAAAAAGAAAAAAGAAATTAAGCTTCGTAGCCATTCACAACAAGATCTAATTTTCCTGTATCAGGATGAATAACAAGACCGTGGACAGGCACTTCTGCTGGAAGTAATGGATGGTTACGAAGTACAGAAACGCTATGTTCTACACTTTCTTCTACGCTAGAGAATCCTTGTAAGAATCTCTCTAAATCGATTCCAGAATAACGAAGTGTATCTAATTTCTCTTCTGTCACGCCGCGCTCTCTCATTTTTTCAATTGTGCTGCTCGCCTGTATTTTTGCCATACCACAATCATGGTGACCAACAACACATACTTCATCTGCGCCAAGCTCATATACAGCAACTAAAATACTACGCATAATACTTCCAAATGGATGGGAAATAACAGCGCCCGCTACTTTAATAATTTTCACATCACCATTACGCATATTCATTGCTTTTGGTAATAATTCAACGAGACGTGTATCCATACAAGAAATGATTACCATTTTTTTATTCGGGAATTTTCCTGCCTCATACTCTTCATATTTTTTCTCTTCAACGAATTTTTCATTATACTGCAAAATCTCTTCTAATGACTTCATAGTAAATAGCCCCTCTTTTCTTTCATTTAAACTACATACTAAGTGTACCAAAATCAAAAAAATACCAAAAGGATATTACTTTATTGCAAATATATAATTTTTCAGACAACCGACATAATTTCTTCATAATATACACACAGCTCTGTAACAACTCTCCCATACTTTACTCACGTTTCCACTATAAACTAAATGTAGATAATGTTAAAAAGGAGTGAATCTTTATTATGTCCGACGTTCTGTTACTGAGTCGTTTTCAATTTGCAATTACTATTTTTTATCACTTTTTGTTTGTACCTTTGACAATCGGACTTGTTATTTTAGTAGCGTGTATGGAAACACAATATGCACGTACATTAAATCCCACTTATCGAAAAATGGCGAATTTCTGGGGTAAGCTATTTACGATTAACTTCGTAATGGGGATTATAACCGGTATTACGATGGAGTTCCAATTTGGGACAAACTGGTCTGAGTACTCAAAATATATGGGGGATATTTTCGGATCACCACTCGCAATCGAAGCACTTGTGGCTTTCTTCTTAGAATCTACTTTCATGGGAATTTGGTTATTCGGTAAAGATAAAATCTCACCAAAATTCCGTGCTTTTTGTATGTGGATGGTTGCACTTGGAACAAATATTTCCGCGCTTTGGATTATTACAGCAAACGGATTTATGCAAAACCCTGTTGGCTACGTGGTGCGTAATGGCCGCGCTGAGTTAAATGATTTCTGGGCACTTGTTACAAATCCATATGCATGGCATATGTTCTTCCATACAGTTGTTGGCTGTTATATTGTTGGTTCTTTCTTCGTTATGGCAATCAGTGCCTATCATTTATTACGTAAAAACGATGTGGAGTTCTTTAAAAAATCATTTAAATTTGGTTTAGTTTTAGGATTATTTGCGGCAACTGCAACACCTTTCATCGGTCACCAATCCGGCGCTTTCGCTGCAAAAATGCAACCTGCAAAAGGGGCTGCAATGGAAGCAGTTTGGGAAACTGGTAAAGGTCAAGGCTTCTCAATCATCCAAATTCCCGATGTGAAGAATGAGAAGAACTTTGAATTATTAACAATTCCAAAACTCGGCAGCTTCTTCTATACAAACTCATTTGATGGAGAAATTGTCGGTTTGAAAGATATCCCGAAAGAAGATCGTCCGAACGTAAACCTTGTTTACTATAGCTTCCGTTTAATGGTTGCACTTGGCGTATTCTTCATGGCATTAACTTGGTTTGGTTTCTATTTAAACCGAAAAGGAAAACTAGAAAACTCAAAACGTTTCTTAAAAATTACAATGTGGTCTGTATTACTTCCATATGTTGCGATTAACGCTGGATGGATTGTTGCTGAAGCAGGTCGTCAGCCATGGACAGTATATAAATTGATGCGCACAGCTGAATCTGTCTCACCAATTTCCGTTCCACAAATTTGGTTCTCGTTAATTAGTTTAGTATTGTTCTACACATTGCTTTTAATTGCCGATGTATATCTAATGCTGAAGTTCGCAAAAAAAGGACCTGCAGCATTAGAAGAGCCTACTCAGGGAGGTGCAGCTCATGTCTCATGATATGCTTGCAGTCATTTGGTTCGGTTTATGGGGCGTAATTTGGACAGTTTATTTTATTCTTGATGGTTATGCACTTGGTAACGGAATGATTTTCCCGTTCGTTACCAAGGACCGGAAGGAACGAAATCAAATGCAAGAAGCAATTGGCCCGTTCTGGGGTGGTAACGAAGTATGGTTAATTACAGCGGGCGGTGCAACCTTCGCCGCCTTCCCGATCACATATGCGAATATGTTTAGCTACTTATATACACCACTATTTTTAGTATTACTTGCTCTTTTTGCTCGTGCAGCAGGGCTTGAATTTATGCATAAAGATGACTCACCAATTTGGCAAAGCACTTGTAAATGGGCGTTTGCAATTGGTAGCTTTCTTATCGCCTTCTTATTCGGTGTTACATTTGCTAACCTTTACTACGGTCTGCAAATCGGAAAAGACGGCTACGAAGGAACATTATTCAGCTTATTAAACCATTACGGTATTTTAGGCGGGCTCTTCTTCACCGCAATCTTTGTCGTATCCGGTGCACTTTGGGTTATGATTAAAACAACTGGTGAAGTATCAGATCGTGCTTATAAAATTGCAAAGCCATTTTCAATGGCAGCTGCGATTATTCTTGCGATTTTCTATGTAGCTACTGCAAACCGTACAAACTTATTCCAAAACTTTACGGAATATCCTGTACTGTTCATTCTTCCGCTACTAGCAATGTTAATGAGTGTCTTAGCAATCATTATGGTTTACAAACATAAAATTGGTTTTGCATTTACATTTGTATGCTTAACAATTGCTATGTTTATGACAACCGGCTTTGCAGGTATGTTCCCAAGAATGTTACCATCACGTATTAACGATGCATATAGTACAACACTATACCAAGCAGCAGGCAGTGAACTAAACTTAAAAATCATGTTCTTCGTCGCAATGGTAATGGTACCAATCGTTATCGGATATCAATTATGGAGCTACACGATTTTCAAAGAAAAAATTCATAAAGACTCTGCAAAAGGATATCACTAGAATGAAAAAAGACGCTCGCTTAGGAGCGTCTTTTTTCATTCTAGGCTTATAGCGTAAATTGTATCCCTTGATCATTCACATCGTTATCATACACATCTGTAGCACTAATTCCATTAAAAGCTCTCACACTAAATCCTACATTAGACGATCCAGAACCGTTATATGCTTTCGTTTGTTCGATTGGATGTACATTATATTTATCACCTAAATTAATTGAACCATTACAGTTTTCAATAACTACACCATCAATAACAGCAGGCATCGTATCACTCACCTTCATTATGTTATTTTCAGTTTATGAAAAGAGCCTAAAAAAATAGCATGTTTACAGTAAAAAAGAAAAAGATATTCTACAACAATGTTTATAATGAATTATTTTTCAACTACGTTATTTACGAAATGTAATATATAATAAATGAGAAAATTATTCATATAAAAAAATGAGGTGTTTACAAAATTGATGTTTTTTGGAAGTATTACGCTTATTTTACTCGTTATTTTTCTATTCTTTTATTTAAGAGATCCTCGAAGTTTATTAATCGGATTTCTATTTAATTTATTCTTTTGTTCATCCCTTATCCTTTTCCTCTATTTAGGTTTCAGCTCGAATTATGCGATATTTAGATTTATTGCAATTATACCATTTATAATCATTTTCTTAATGCTAACCTTTGGCGTATTTGCTTTAATGATTGGACTATTTCTCAATGCGAGAATTTTAATGAGAAAAGAAGGACGTCGTTTATCTAACTGCTTAACTTTAATTGCTGGAATGGGCATGTTGCTTATTATGCTGTCCTTAATAGTTGATCCAACTCGATTTTTCTCTCCTCACTTCCAGCCCATTTTTACAGGAATATTTTTCATTATGGTCTATTTCTTTTTCCATATATCGACTTTCTTAACCGCTTATTTCCTGTATCAATTTAATAGACCAAGACGTAATCAAGATTTCATTATTGTTCTTGGCAGTGGGTTAATCAATGATAAAGTGCCACCACTTTTAGCAAGCCGAATTAATAAGGCGATTGATTTTTACCATAAGCAAGCTGCGGTCGCTTCTCCGCCTACAATCATTTTTTCTGGTGGACAAGGTCCAGATGAAAATCTTCCTGAAGCTGAGGCTATGCAAAAATACGCTATTGAAAAAGGCATTCCTATCGAACATACAGTGCAAGAAAATCGTTCCGTCAATACGTATCAAAACATGCTTTTCTCAAAACAAATTATGGATTCTTTAAAAGATAGGTATAAGAGCATCTTTACAACGAACAATTTCCATCTTTTCCGTGCTGGACTATATGCAAAGCAAGCTGGATTAAACAGCCAAGGAATCGGCTCAAAAACTGCTTTCTATTACTGGCCAAATGCGATGATTCGGGAGTACATTGCGATCGTCGTTATGAGTCGTAAGCGTCATACTAAGGTCGTAGGAGTTATTTTAGGATTCTCTGTTTTCTTATCAGCCCTTAGCTTTTTATTTAGTTAATTTATGTTGGAAAAGCCATCCTTATGAAAGGATGGCTTTTTTGAAACTGATATTTTTATTACACTGTGCCGAATGGTCGATATATTGTAAAAATCGCCGATATATGAATCGTTTCCATCGATATATCTTAAAAATCGCCGATATGTGGACATGTTATACTTTCATTTCGTTTCCTCTTCTAGCCTTTTTAATTTCCATACAATCTTAGGAATGAATCGACAATTGATTGCATGTTAAAAAAGCATCTATTATAGGTGACCTTTCTTTACATGCTAAATGAATATGACGATATTGTTTCTGTTTTAATTTTTTCATTTCAATGTTTTTATGTGATTTAAAAAACAGCTCAGGCCCCATTGTAATTCCAATATTTTGCGAGACCATATTCACAATCGTTTCGCAATTTAGTACTTCTAATATAATGTTTGGACTTACTTGATAATCAGCTAAATTTTTTATCACTAATGGCTGATACGGACCTTTTGGCATAATAAAATCCATTCCATCAATTTGCTGAACATCCACTACTTTTTGATTCATCAACGAATGATTTTTCGGTAACCCTAATACAATTTCATCTTTGCTAACTGGGATTGATTTTATTTGATTCTTTGTATTTGATTCTAATACAAATCCAATATCCACTGTACCATTCTCAATCCATTCTGCTACTTCTCCATATGTACCTTCAAATAATAAAACTTTAACACCTGAGTAACTCTTTTTAAGCTGCAATAACATAGACGGTAATATTTGTGATGCTGCACTTGTAAACGCCCCGATTTTAAGCGTACCTTCCAATCTCTTATTTTGCATAGATACTTCTTGTTTAATCGCTGCTTCACTCTTTAACACATTTTGAATATGTGGAAAAATACGATTTGCAAACTCGGTTCTTCTAATTTCAGCCTGCTTATTTCTATGTAACAAAGAATGACCAAATTCTTTTTCTAAACTAGCAATCGCATGACTCACGGCTGATTGTGTCATGTTCAATTGTTCTGCCGCTCTAGTAAAATTACCTAATTCTACTACCTTTTGAAAAATTTCATATCTAGCTATCGTCATGAATTTTACTCATACCTCTCATTCAAAATATGAATTTCATTAATTTCATTATACCCGTTACGATAAAAATAGAACAATTCATCCAAGGGAGGATTCACATTGAATAAAATATTTTTATTAACATTCGGGATGTTCGCATTAGGAGTAGATGCTTATATAATGGCAGGAATATTACCTCAAATCGCTGATGATTTTCATGTTTCGATTGGGACTGCTGGGCAAACCGTAAGTATCTTCACAATCTGTTATGCCATTGCGGCACCTTTGTTTGCTACATGCATGAGAAAGACGAATACAAAACATACATTATTAGCTGCATTATTCCTTTTCACAGTCTCTAACTTCCTGACTGCTGTGACTCATCATTTTATTATTTTATTAATTTCTAGGGGCTTAGCTGGCATGGGTGCTGGTCTATATTCACCATTGGCGTCGTCAGCTGCTGTTACATTAGTTTCTGAAAAAAGAAGGGGCAGAGCTTTAAGCACTGTTTTACTC
This sequence comes from Bacillus cereus group sp. N21, assembly GCF_016483395.1. Lineage (NCBI taxonomy): Bacteria > Bacillati > Bacillota > Bacilli > Caryophanales > Bacillaceae > Bacillus > Bacillus cereus group sp. N21. The sequence goes on along the minus strand of NZ_JAEHBX010000011.1, from coordinate 60,682 downwards.
GGAATGAGTGCTGGAACCGTAATTGGCGTTCCATTTGGTATATATATCGCTTCCATTTATGAATGGCGCATGGCGATGTGGTTTATCGTCACAATTGGGGCAATCGGGATATTTGCTCTCTTTACTAAATTTCCTATAATAGAATCTAGTCCTTTGCCAACATTAAAAGAACGGCTAAGTATGTTCAAAAACAAAAAAATCTCTCTTGTCATGCTTATTACAATGATATTAAGCTTTTGTAGTTTGGGCTTGTATACATACTTAGATTCCATCATTATTGCATACGGATTCCAAAAATCTATCCTATTTATTTGGATGTGGGGAATCGGCGGAATTGCCGGAAGTTTTATAATCGGGTTTATAATGGATTTTTATAAAAAGCCAAAGATCATATTACTGTACTTAATGGGAATCATGTTTTTCTCATTTATATGTATGGGAGTTTTCCACGAAACTACGTTATTGTTAGCCATCTGTTTAATTCTTTGGGGAAGTACAGGGTGGGCGGCACTGGCCACCCTGCAAAAAACACTCTTAGAAATTAGTCCAGATCACGCTACCATTTCAATTGCCTTACTTAGCTCTATTAATTATTTTTCCGGTTCCATCGGGACAATGACAAACGGAATATTTTTAGAAAAAGGAATAGAACCTATCACTTTGCCTTATATAATAGCCAGTATATTACTTTTAGCCATAGGAGGACAAATCCTTTTTATCGATAAAAAAATTGTAAAAGTACGTAAATCTCACTAAATCATTATTTAAAACAATAAGCCTCTATCTTCTTCTTTTAACACTCTATCCGAAAGAATTCTCCTTCCTCAAGCGTGTGTAGGGCGATAGTCCGACGCTAGGTGGGAGTATTACTGCCTGCGAATAGCGGGATAAATAATTATATTTGTATCATAGTGCTCGAAAAAAAGCCCAAGAAGCATTTCCTTCACTTCTTGAGCTTTTTTATGTTTATCTTCTCTTCGTAATCTTCCCAGATCCGCCAACCCGTGTTTTAGGGGGAGACGTATTCTTCGGCGGGCTTTTAATCGAAGATTTCGGCTTCACATCTGAACCACTAGAACCGCCCGGTGATTTAATAATCTTTCCTTTATTCTCAGTAGACGGTGGTACAGTTTTCGTCTCTTTTTCTGTAATACTTCCTTTATCGCCTACGGATGTCTTTGGATCTACTTTATCACTTCTCTTAATAATAGAGCCCTTACCTTGCTTTGTAATAGGCGGTGGTGTCTTCTTCTCTTCTTTTGTAGGCGGTCTTTCTGGAATAACCGGTTTATGATTTTTCCGATCTGTATATCCACGGTAATCGCCATGATACGATTTACGCGAATCAAATATATCGTCTAATATACTTGCTAAAATATAACCTTGTAAGAAAGATGGCTGATAATTTTGACGGACAAACTCTTTGTTACTTATCTCAATTAATGTATCCGATGGTTTCTCTTTGTCTTTCTGAATGTTGTATATTTTATCAGAATACACAAGGAACATCTGATTTTCATCTTCTTTAGACGCTTGTTTTGGTTCCTTTTCATCAATCAGCTCCTTTGCCACCTCTGGAACTGATCGATTGGCGGCCCTATACACATATGATTCTTGCTTGCCGTCTTTTGCAACTGATTCTAATGGGTAACGATCTTGAATCGATTTTTCATTTTGACACCCCGATAAAGCAAAACCAGCAATTACAAGTAACGTAACAATGGCAAAGATAGGGATTATGAATGATTTAATCATGGTAAACAATCGGTTTGACATGATTACCTCCCCCTTACGTTGCCCTTATAATTTGTACATCAGCAGAAAGAATCGATTCTCCCTCATACATCATTGTACGGCCATCTTGCCACTCAATGCGAAGTAGCTTCCGGTTGTCAGATTGGAACTCCCATACGTGTTGTTCATCAGATATTGCAAATGGCGTTTTCCCCATCACAACGGCACGTCCGTTATATTGCTCTTCCATATGATACTCGATATCATCCATTTCAATCGTTGTTGGAATCTCATTTATAGAATCTAAACGACCATCAATTGGTGCATATAGTTTATAATAGGTGCTTTCACGATTTTCAATTTTTAAATAGCGAATGGTCTTCCCGTCCTGCAATGTTAAAATAATTTCATTCCGAGAATGCATACTTGTTTTTCCAATCATTTCGTACATCACTAATGAAACTTCGATCATATCACCAGGCGTTAACGTTAATAGGCTTTTTTCTGGCTTAACGGGCTCCGGACTTTTCATTATATTTTTAATTCGTTTGAATAAACTCATAATCTATCCCCTCCTTTTCTCGTTATAGACAAGCTGCTAAAATGAGGGCCCCGACAACATGTAACGAACCAGCTAATAAAGCGTGTGCAACATTCCCTTGTTTCGTTCCCCCTTCTAAATCTAAACCAGCCACTTTTTTCAAAATGAGTTCAATAAACATTTCTACAACTAACAAAATAACGAATGAAACTGCCGATGCAAGCAGCGCTTGCCATAAATCATTTGCTTTCGTAATCGACTGTGACAAAATATATCCTTGCGCAAATAACTTCATAATAAAGCGCGTTGTCACAGCAATATTCCCTTTTTTAATTTCTGCCAAATCATTATATTTTGTAAAGATAGAATCAACCCACATAAGTACAAATAAAAGAACAGCGCTTGCTCCTGTCCATACAAGCATGGCTAACACATTCATCCATGTCATGGTGAAACCTCCTCTAGAGAATAATAGAAAACCGACATGATTGATTTTCATGACATGTCGGTTCCTTTATCTTCTATATATCCATTTTGATTTTCCAACACATAAACCGCAGCTATGAAAACAAAAACAGGTCTCCTCTTTTTGTTTTCACGCGGCATGGGGCGAAAAAGGGCACTGACCGCTCCTATGCACAGACGGATCCTCTCTCCAACCTAAAAAGAAAAGTTTTTCATTTTTATATTATTTCTCATACTGTTTCATAATACGTGCTAGTTCATCATCCACAGCTGAGTTTTTATTTAAAGCCGCAAATTCATCATCTAACGACTTTTCTTTTTTATAAATTTCACCGCTTGCTTCTGCTTCAGCCTCTAATTGAAGAGCTTTTTCTTCCATACGGCTTAAACCAGCTTTTGCTGTATTTGCATCAAATCCAGACATTGCTTGATTAATATTCTTTTGTGCTTTCGCTGCGTTCACACGCGCCACAAGTGTTTCACGTTTATTTCTCAGTTCAGTTAATTGTTTGCGCATTTCTTCCAATTTCGCACGAAGATTATCAGCTGCTGCTTTATTTTGCTCATAGCTCGCTTTGTATTCATTCATCTTTTGCTCTGCATTTTGTTTTTCTTCTAAAGCACGGCGCGCAAGATCAATATTATTTGCTTGAACAGCCATATGTGCTTGTTCTTCACGTTTCTTTACAAGTGCTTCTTGTTCTTCAAACAATAATTTAAACTTTTTCTCAAGCGCAATTTGAGCTGCTACACTCTTCTCAGCTTCTTGTACATCCTCTTGCATATCGCGTAAATATTGATCCGTCATCTTAACTGGATCTTCTGCCTTTTCAATTAATGCATACACATTTGACATCGTTAAATCTCTTAATCGTTTAAAAACAGACATTTAAACTCCTCCTATAAACTGCTTCATATTTCAAATTCAATACCTGGAAAACTAAAAATTCTTCCTCTACAGTAAGAATATTCATTTTTAAAGCCTATGTGTACATTATATCAAAACTAAGATGTCCTTACATGTTATTTCTTGAATATGCAAACTATAATATGACATTCCCTTCTCAACATTGACCTCATGTCAAATCCTTTGATATCCTCAAAATCAATTATTCAAACCACTATAAATAAAGAAGTCAGAACAAAAAGGCACATCTGATTGATATACAATCAATTCGAAGCAATTCCCAACACCCTGAGGACTATCTAAAATAATAATGACTCATACTAAAAATAGATATAGATGCTTAGATGAAATGAGTGATATGTATATGCCGATGGAACAAGGGGTTAGAGAGTATTTAGTTACAGGTTCCTATCTTGTAGTTATTGTTTCTTTAATACTTCTAATATATTGGTTCATTAAGTACACAGAAAAACATATCATCTGGTTTATTGCACACTTCTTAACCCTTTCTTTAAGTTTATTCCTCCTGATAACCCTCCTAATTGGACCTAACTTTTCTAACTACAATATGGCATCAGAAGAAAAGTCACTTCAATTAGCCTTATCAGGAATCACTTGGGTAGTAAGTATTCTTTTCCTGTTAAAAGGAATTTCGGAGTTTATTAAATAAAACGTTCGTAATACAAATAACATCTAATCAAAAAAGGTTATGTGCTGTTTTTAGTTGCCATTTCTCACATTTTTAACTCTTTTCACTAAATTACATCATTGTAATGTTACTGTAAGCTAACTCGATAGGTAGAAGGGCGTTATTCTTATAAAATGAAATCAGAAGTCGAGGTTAAAACCAAAAACACTTTTGCTTCTCTAAATTTTAAAAACAATACATTTGTATTTACTATTATATAAAAAGGAGACAGGAAAAATGAAAAAATTAGTAGGAATCGGGTTAGCAGCGGCAATTTCATTCGGAGCATTATCAGGTTGTTCTTTACTTGGAGAAAAAGCAAATGGCTTAGTATTATACGGAACAGAACAACAAGTTCAACAAATAGCAGATAAGAACAAAACAGAGGTAAAAGAAAAAGATGTATATAAAATGAAGCTTGCAACATTAGAAGGTAAGAAAGTGCTTGTAATGGATAAGAAAACTGGTGAAGAACTAGTGAAAAAAGAGCTACTCAAGAAAGTAGAAAACGAAGATACAAAAGCAATCAATAAATTACCAGCTGTAACAGCTGACCAAGGTATATTATTTGCGAAAGAAAAAGTAGGGAATGCTACAATTGATGGAGCAAAATTAAAATACGAAGGTAACACAATTATCGGTGATGGTCGTCAATATGTGGATATGTTTGCAATCGTTGATGATGCCGCATATGGTAATGTGAAGGGCGAAGAAAAATCTGTAGGTGTACTAAAATTTGATAAGGACCCAAGTAAAGAATTACCTAAAAAAAATGGGGTAGACGCATCACAACTTGTGAAAATTAAATAGCAAGTCATAAAGTGAAACTTTAATCAGTGGGGGTTTTCTCCATCCCCCACTGATTATTAGCCCTCACCAATCGGGCTTTTACGGACAGTTCATCTCCCACCTAACTTCTTTGCTTTCGCTGAATTTTGAGGTGGGGGTGTTACTGTCCGTTAATGCGGGATAAAAAAAGCTTTGCGAAATCCGCAAAGCTTTTTTCTACTTATTAACGACTTGCTCCATATCAGGACTACAACTATTTGACTGACATGATTTATTTAAGGAACATGCTGCGCATTTCCCTTTTTTACTTCTCTTCACAAAATTGAATAATGTATATCCTGCATAACCAAAAATGATAGCTCCAATTACAATATTGACCATCATTATGATACATCTCCTTCTAGAATCCGAGTAAGGATCCGACTTGGTATATAACGAACGTTAATACATAAGCAACTATAAGTGGATAAACAACAGAGAAAATTGTCCACTTGACAGATCCTGTTTCACGACGAATAACAGCTACTGTCGCCAAACATGGAACATATAACAAAATGAAGAACATAAACGCATATGCTGATAATGCAGTATAGTGTGCTCCCATTACATTTCCTAATACATCTTCTTTCACCGCATAAATAATAGCCATTGTAGAAACAACAACTTCTTTTGCTAAAAATCCTGTTAATAATGATGCCGCTGCTTGCCACGTTCCAAAACCGAGCGGTGCTAAAATTGGTGCCACGAACCCACCAATCATTGCTAAGAAACTATCTCCCATATCTACGCCAAATCCAGATGGACCAGCATAGTTGAGTAACCAGATAACAACAGATCCACCAAAGATAAATGTACCAGCTTTACGTACGAAACCTTTTCCTTTTTCCCACGTACTAAGCCACAATGTTTTTGCTTGTGGTACACGATAAGGCGGAAGCTCAATAACGAAAATAGATTTTTCTTCTTTTAAAACAGTAAGAGACATTACTTTTGTAACGAGTAAAGCAAGTACAATACCTGCAATGTATAAAGAGAACACAACAGTCGCTTGACTATTCGGGAAAAAGACTCCCGCAAATAATGCATATACAGGTAAACGCGCTGAACAAGACATAAATGGTGTTACTAAAACGGTAAGTAATCTTTCTTTTTCCTGCTCAATCGTTCTCGCTGCCATAATCCCGGGAACGTTACAACCAAAACCGATAATCATAGGAATAAATGCTTTTCCATTTAAACCAAATAATTCCATAATACGGTCCATTACAACTGCAATGCGGGCCATATACCCTGAGTCTTCTAATAACGAAATAAAGAAGAACAATGCAAAAATTTGTGGAACGAATACTAATACCGCACCAACGCCGGCAATAATTCCCTCTGTAACGAGCGCTTGAATAAACTCAGAGGCACCAATGTTTGTTAAACCTGCCGTTACCCAATCCGTAAACTGCCCACCAAGAAATTCATCAAGCATATCTGATAACGGCGTACCAATCCACGTAAACGTAACCTGAAAAATAAAAAACATAACTGCTAAAAAGATTGGAAGTCCTAAAATTTTATGTGTAATTAACTTATCAATTTTTTCTGAAAAGGGAATCTTTCCTTCCTTTTCATGCTGAATGACATTTGTTTTTAACTTTTCAATATACGCTGCACGTGTCCGGTAAATATGCTGTTCTAGCGTACCATCAAGTTTCGCTTCTAATTTAGAACGAATTGCTACAAGCTTTTCATAAACAGGCAATCTTCTAACTTCTTGTTCTACTACTTCGTTATTACTTAAAAATTGAAGTGTAAGCCATCTAGGATGCTCATAATTTGCTTGAGTTAAAAGATCCATGATTTCTTCAATACCTGCATCTACTTCTTTACCATAAGAAAGAATGAAAGGCTTTTTCTCTTTCTTCTCGTTCTCATGAAGAGTAGCCAGTAATTCTTCACAACCTTTACCACTTCTCGCAACAACAGGAACGACCGTTACTCCTAATATTTCTGACAATCTGTTCGCATTAATAACAATTCCGCGTTGCTTCGCAACATCAATCATATTTAAACCGATAGAAACTGGTTTACCAAACTCTAGTAGTTGCAATGTTAAATGCATATTGCGCTCAAATTGAGAAGAGTCAACAATATTTAGCATATGATGAAATTCTTCTGTTAGTAGAAACTTTGTAACGACACCTTCATCACGAGAAACAGGATTTAAATCATATATACCTGGTAAATCAATTAATGTCCCTTGCTTCCCCTTTAACTTACCAACCTTCTTTTCTACTGTTACTCCGCTCCAGTTTCCTACATATTCATAAGAACCCGTCAGCGCATTAAATAATGATGTTTTCCCTGTATTCGGGTTCCCTAGCAATGCAACCTTATTCACGCTAATTCCACCTTTATCATTTTCGCGTCACAATGACGAATACTAATTAATTGTCCACGGCACTCTAATGTACACGGCCCTTTAAACATCGCTTTTTGTTTCATACGAAGTTCACTTCCTTCTGAAAGACCAAAAGCAGCTAATCTCCGCTTTAATAATTTATCTAACGTTTGTAAATTTTTAACTAATACTTTTTCACCTATTTTAATATCAACTAAGCTCATAATCTTCCCCCTCGAAAGAGAATGATAATTATTTTCAAGAAAATTATATCACATTCTATGAATCAAGTACTATATATTTTTTCTTCCTATTTATTAACATTTCGGGAGAATTATATATATCCATGTTGATTTGCTGGCATATAAGTCGCTGCTATGAAAACAAAAGGAGATCCCCACTCGTTTTCTCCTTTTGCTTTCACTTGGTATGGAGCAGGAAGAGGGTCTGACCGCTTCTATCCATGGCCGAATCCTCTCTTCCACCTAGAAAGAAGGTTTTTATGCCGTTTCAATTTGTATTTATATATTCATTTGCCATTCTCATCCATTTCAATTACAATAAACCTAACAAATAAAGAATCTCGTTATCACAGGGGGAGCTTTGCTGCTGAGAGGGAACACTTCGTTCCGACCCTTAGAACCTGTTAGTTAATGCTAACGTAGGAATTGTGCAAACGTTGAACTTGAAATACCTCATTCTTTTTCTACTTACGTATTTCATATCTCCCTATGATAAGTATTCTTTTTTGTGCAACTTGGATTTAGGGGGATTAACAACATGCGTAACACCAATTTACAAGCGATGATTGAATCTGCAATCCTTGCAGCCTTCGCCTTGATCATCGACATTTTACCACTATCAATTAAACTTCCAACAGGCGGTTCTGTTTCATTTGCAATGATTCCTATTTTTATTATCGCTTACCGCTGGGGCTTTAAAACTGCTTTCTTAGGAGGACTCATTTGGGGTCTACTACAAATTGTAGTCGGCGATGCTTACATTTTAACGCCAGTTCAAGCGTTTATTGAGTACTTCGTTGCATTTGCTTTTATCGGTTTTGCTGGTTTATTCTATCGTCCAATTCAAAAGGCACTTGCGAACAACCAACATACATCTAACGTACAATCCGACATTGGTAGCCGCAAAGATAAACCTTCATCAAAAAGCGGGCAAGGGAAAAAGGCGCTTTTTTATATTATCCTTGCTACATTTGTTGGTAGCTTTGCCCGTTATTTCTGTCACTTTATTGCTGGTGTTATCTTCTTTGGGAAGTACGCACCACCAGGACAGTCAGCTGTTCTTTATTCATTGATCGTGAATGGTAGTACAATGCTCGGTTCATTTGCATTATGCACAGTATTACTACTACTCCTGTTTTCAACTTCACCACGCTTATTTAAAAGTATTGGTGCGCATAATATGAATTTTAAAAATAAGAGTGCCTAAATGGCAGTCTTATTTTTTATCATTTTAACCGAGAAGATCCCCCCCTCTAAACGAAGTGAAGGTGGGGGTCTTACTGCCCGTTAATACGGGATAAGAACCAAAAGGCCTTTCTCTACTGAGAAAGACCTTTTTCATTCTGTGTATTTAGACAAACCCTACTACACTTTTTTATTTAAATAGAAGTAAAACAACACACCATCTGCTGTATTATTTACACCATACTCTACGCCATGAAGTTCCAAAATATTTTTGGAAATAGCAAGTCCGAGTCCCGTTCCACCGTTTGAACGTTGACGAGCTGTATCTATACGGTAAAAACGGTCCCATATTTTATCTAATTGTTCTTCTTCAATATGAGTGCCTTTATTTTCTATACAAATCTTTATTTGATTTAGCTCATCTATTGTAGAAATAATAATATCCTCTTTTTCAGGTGTATAACGGATTGCATTCGTAATGAAATTGACAATTACTTGCTCAATACGATGTTGATTTGCAACAACTTGAGCTGGAGATATGTGTTTGTGAATATGAAGTTGTTTCTTCTCTATTTCTAATGATAGTTGTCCACATATATGCTCAATGACCTCATCAATATGAAAAGTATCCATCTGCATTTTATACGTGCCAGATTCAAATTTAGCTAACTCCAGCATGTCCAAAATTAACATATCCATCTTATCCACTTCTTTTTCCATTGCCTGAAAATAATATTCTTTCTTATGTTCGGCTACCCCATCTTTTAGAATCGAAATACAGCTTTTCATAATACTTAGCGGTGTTTTCAATTCATGTGAGACACCTGAAATAAATTCTTTTCTCGTATTTTCTAGCTTTCTTTCTTTTTCAATATCTTGTTCTAATTGTTCAATATGTGTGTGCAATGTATTTGATAATATATTAATGTTGTTAGATAAATCGCCAATCTCATCTTTTGAAGTAATTGGGATTCTTTCCGAAAAATCTAAATGTGCAATTTTTTTCGTTGTATCATTAATTCGTAATAGCGGTTTTGCAATTTGTTTTGAGTAATAAAAAGATGCCAACAAGGTAAGTACTAGCACAAATGCAATAATATATACATAATAATCCTTTACCATTTGTACTGCTTCATCTACGGGCTGCAAGGACGCCATCGCGAATATATATGTTAAAGAGCCATCCTTTTCCTTTATCGGTTTGATTAATAATTTATATTTTATATCATTTTTTTCATAGTCATTTATTCTTAAGGCATCATTGTTATCTTTATTTTCATTTAACAGTAAGTCCGCTTGAAATTCTTTTATACTCTCCAAGAACAAAGTGTTTTTATAAAGTGGATTCACTATCCCTTTACTATCAGGTAGTTGCACTTTTGTAACGGTTCCCCCAAAACCAGTACTAGGAACTTGAGCAGCACTTTTCTTTTCCTCTTTCACCTTAGGAGCTATTTCATTTATTTTCTTATCTAATGGCTTGTTGGACCAATTTATACTACCCTTACTTAAATTTAATACAGCAGGAACAAATGTAGAATCTCTAACCATTCCATAAACTGAAATTTGCACCCCTGAAAAATACGGCATTTTTTCATTTTCAACCTCTTCTATCCCCATAAGATAATAGAGAGGGATTGTAAGGTTTGTTTTTCCAAGTTCCTTCTGCGATAGCCGATCCAGCTTTACTTCTAAATAAAAATCAGTCGCATGTTTTAAATTCCCATCACTATCTAATGCTGTAATCCATGTATTATTTTCTCTATAAAAATCTTGTTCCAGTTTCTGAATTGCTTCTGTGTTACCATCACTATTCAAATACTCTCTCTCAAAGGAGCTTATATTTGTTTTAATATCACTAACTTTTCTGTTGGCATAATATTGTTTAAAAAATATCGTTTGTCCAATAAAAATCGTCGCTAAAATCAACATGCATAGTGCTGTTGTAAGAATAAATAATTTGAGTACAATCCCTTTGCTCATACATTCCCCTCAAATTTATACCCCATCCGAACAACAGTCGTAATGTACTTTGCTTTATCTCCTAATTTATTTCGTAAATTACGGATATGACTATTCACTGTCCGGTCATCACCAGCAAATTCATATCCCCAAATTCTTGAAATCAATTGCTCTCTTGTCAAAACAATCCCTTGATTCTGCATAAAATAGGTCAATATCTCAAACTCTGTATGTGTTAAATTAATGTCCACTCCCTCTATCGTAACGATACGTGATGGGAAATGAACACAAATTCCATGAATAGATAGCGTATCATCTTCATTACTTGGAGATTTACTTGTAAGTATTCGACTTTCAAGTAATCGCTTTGCCCTCGCTAGTAAAATAGGCGGACTATATGGCTTCGTTACATAATCATCCGCTCCTAACTCAAATCCAAGTAACGTATCATCTTCATCCACACGTGCCGTGAGCATAATAATCGGCACTTGAGACGTTTTACGGATTCTTCGGCAAACAGACCAACCATCCAATTCCGGTAACATGATATCAAGAATAACTAAATGAACCTCTTCTTCTTCAAACAAGGATAAAGCTTCTTTCCCATCTCTTGCCTCAAGTACTTTATATTGTTCATTTAGAAAATAATCTTTCAATATTTCGCGTAAAATATCTTCATCCTCAACAATTAAAATTGTTTTTGTCATATTCCCTTCCCCCTTCTCTCATTCTAAATAGCTAAAGACAGAGTACTATACTCTCATTTTGAATCAGTAGCAATCAATTTCGCTTCAATAATATATCGATCTGGTGCATCACCTATATAATCAAATGGATAGCACGTCGTCAGCGTTAATGTTGGTTCTTCTTTCTTTACTATGACTGTGCGATCATCCGCATGTGTAATCCACATTTTTTGAATTTCATAAGTATAAATCTTATTATCGTATTCCACAATGAGGTTATCTTTTTCTTTAAGCTCTCCTAGCTCTGTAAATACAGTATCGCGATGTCCACTCAGTACAGTGTGTCCTCCTTCAGATGGAGCTGTTGTCATATCACTAACAAACATACCTACCCCTTTTTTCAATGTGGTATCACTTGCCCCCCAATATATAGAGAACTTCTTCTTTATTTTTGGGATATTTAACATCGCTACTTTCTCTCCTTCTTTATATTGCATTTGAGAAGAAGGTACTTGAGAATTCACAGATGTTTCAGTGGAATGCCCTTTTAATTCTATTTTTTCAAAATGCTTTATCTCTTCTGTCGTTAAATCTTGTGCAGAACTTTTTCCTTTATACCATTCAAAAAAATAATACGTCCCCATAAGAATACCGACTATCATGAAAGCAAGTCCAATACGATTTATAACTCTCACTTTAATCCCTCCATGCAAAAAATGGTAGGGATATCCTACCATTTTTAATATATGAAATTATCCCATTCTTTATAGACTAATTTATATTTTGTTTTACGCTTTAATTTTACGGCGCGTAAATCCAAACAATGATCCTAATGCTACAAGGCACGCGCTTAACGTCATCATTGTTATGCTATTTGATGCTGTATTTGGTAGTTTTTCACCTTTTGTAGCTTGCACTGCTGCTTCTTTTTTCATTTGATCTTGTTTTTGTTGCTCTTGCACTACCGCTTCTTTTTTCATTTGATCTTGTTTTTGTTGCTCTTGCACTGCCGCTTCTTTTTTCATCTTATCTTGTTTTTGTTGTTCCTGCATTGCTGCTTCTTTTTTCGTTGTATCTTGCTGTACTTGTGCTACTTCTTCCTTTGTCATTGTCCCAGTAGACGCACTTGCTACCGAAGAATATCCTACGGATAAAAGTGCCATCGCACAGATTGGTAAAAGTTTCTTTTTCATTTTATATCTCTCCTTAGTATACTTTTTTCACATCGCATCGGATGTATTTATAGAATATATCTGTTATGTAAATATGAGATGCAGATGAAATGGATTTTTCTTAAAGATTCAATTACCTTCAAGAAAGCAAAATTCCCTATGCACACCTCTCTATTTACGGAATAAAAAGAGGCTGCCGAAAGTAGCTAATTCAACTACTTTCGACAGCCTCTTTTTTTAAATATCTAGAGCATAACACCGTTATCTTTAAATGAATACCAAGTACCATTAATTAAGTGTTTGCCTGTTGCCATTGCACCGTCAGATTTTAAATAATACCAGTTCCCAGATTCTTGCAACCAACCTGTTTTCATCGTACCATTCGGATTCATATAATACCAACCTGTATCATTTCTTATCCATCCAGTTGCCATTAATCCACGATGAATATAATACCACTTATTCCCTTCTTTTACCCAACCTGTTTTGAATGATCCATCTTGGTTTGCATATAACCAGCGATTTCCACCATCATGTATCCAACCAGTCTGCATAACACCATCATTACCTAAATAATAATCTCTTCCATTTACCCTAACATAATCTTTTTGCACCATGATTCCATCTATAAAGTAATACCAATTTCCGTTATAACTTACCCATCCTTCATGAGCTTTTCCATCTTTATCAAAGTAATACCATGAATCTCCAGCTTTTACCCATCTCATTTTTTGTATAGCTTGTTCTTCTTTCGGGACAGCCTGATTCACATTTCCACTTGTTTCTGCATGAGAAACGGCAGGTACTAAAAACATTACAGACATTAAAACTAGCAAAATAATTTTTTTCATTTTTCCCAGTCTCCCAAATAATAAATTATTTTTTAGTTTCTATACCCTACAAGTAAATTATATTACTAATTATAGGTATAAACAACACTTTTGTAATATAATTGTAATATTTTTATCACTTTTGTTACTTTTATATTTTTATGGTAACATTTTACCGTTACATTCTTACAATTAGTATAGATATTTCTCTTTCACTAAATTCCTTTTTATCCCGCATGAATGGAAATTCATGCGGGATAAAAAAGCATTGTAGAGGGAATCTACAATGCTTTTTCTGTGTCTCAGTGTCTAATTGTTACTTTCGCGTGAATTTAGAGTAAAAGGGGCTGGAGTGATAACTAATTGTCTCGGCTCAGTTTTCTTTAAGTGATTTTTGACGTTACACTTACGACGTTGGAAGGCCCATGCCTCTATCGGGTTTGTGAAAATGATCCTTTGCTCTTCATTAGGGGTCTCTTCTTCAAACTTACAACTTTCGCTCCATTTACACCACTTCATTGTAAACTGTGAAGAAGAATGATCGTTTTCCCGATCAAACAAGTGCAAAAGGCACATCTCTTCATCTAGTACCATCTTATTACTAGTTGATAACAAAGCAAGGGTCGTCCAACGTTTCTCCATTCCCTCCTACTCCTTTTCACATATAGTGCCTAAAGCTTATTTTACCTAAAATGTGCTTGCCTTTTACCTTACATCTATAAGTTTATCCAAAAGATGACTACTCAACTATCGATTTTTCTTACAAATCACCTTACATTTTTGTAAGAAATGAAAAAACCCTTCATCTAAACGAATGGAGGGTTTTTAATCATTTTTCATCTATATATTTTTTCATATCATCTAATCCAGCTTCATACAGTTGCAACATCATTCCATGAGAAATTGCTCCAAGAACTAAAGTCATCCCAATGAGTGAAATGCGAATAGCAGGAACATCAATTAAGTAAGCCAACATACCAAGAACAATTGTTAAAAGTGATGCTTTTATAAATGTAACACTTGTGTACTGTTTCTTTTTCATGGTTATCACCCTTCATGGAAGCGTTTTCTCAATATGGTCAGTATATCATATCATCAGATTATTTTGTGGGGATTTTTGTAAAAAGAATGCTATTATACAAATAAAGGAATTCCTCTAAGATAAATCCAATTCTTTTTTATTTCCTCACCTCTACTCTCTAACCACGTTGGACGAAAAATAATACTCTAGATAAATCTTCTGCTTACTCTATTCTATTATGTTTATATCCGTTCACTACTTTCGTCATACAATATAAAAGAATCATATAAAACATAACTGGGATTATAATAATTCTTGGCTCTAGCATTAATTCTCCATAGTAATAACTAATTAAATTTGCCCAGTCATTTAGGTATGGAAAATATATACTAAATTGATCATGAGCTTGCCCGGAAACAATTTTCGTTCCCCCTAAAAATAATTTAAACAGGGCAAGATGTAACATAATTAATAATACTTGCACCATTTGCTCTCCAATTTGAAATATAATTTGTGGTTGCAATACTTTCATAATATGAGTTCGAAACACATGCCATCTGCTTCCTCCTAATAAGAAAGAACTCTTTACATATTCCTTGTTCCAAAGTTGCTGAACTTCTTTATGAAAAAATCGTGTCATTCCTGGCACTGCTACAAAAACGAATACAAGAAATTGTATACATAGTACTTCTATATTTGTGACAATAGGTTTCGTTCGTAGCTCATAAATGATAAATGGTGTAAGAAATAAGATACAAAATAACGTTTGCGGAAAAAATTGCAAACTAACAGTAACACGTTGTAAGAAAGAAAGTCCCCACTTATCATTATGAATGAACAGGCTCATCAATAAAGAAATGATTACTCTAGCAACTGCCACAAAAAATGAAATTAAAATTGTGTACTTAGCCCCATCTATTACTTTATAAAATAAATCTTCTCCTTCTCGATCCGTTCCAAACCAATGTGCACGGGAAATTGAAAAAGGAGCCGCTTCAACAATTTCTCCTTTTTCATTGTATCGATATTCCACTACCTTAGACTCCTCTTGAAAATATGGGAGTGTAATACTTATTATTAATAATAAAATAATCGGGAATAAGAAGTACTTATAACGCTGGCTATGCATACAACTTCCTCCTTAACCAATTCAATCCTACTATTACTCCATACATAGGCACTATAAATAACAGCAGCAAATAAACGATAATCACCGGATCTTGACCGCTAATCAAAATCGAAAATAAACCTCTTATGTTAAACATATACTCAAAAACGAATAAACTCGTTATCAAGGCTAGTAATATTGATTCAATATGATTCACAACTGAAACAACCATATTGCGAAAAATATGCCTGCACAAAATATACATGTTACCAAACCCTTTCGCTCTCGCAAACATAACATAATCTTGCTTCTGCTCCTCATTTATAAGTAGCATTTGAAATTGGAATAAAGAGATGGTAGGTATAATAGCTAAAATGAGAAGTGGTAATACAATAGATGTATTTTGCATCGTAGAAAATGGATGTAATGGTAAAAATCCGGTATACCTATATATACTTACCATGAAAAGTTGAAGAAAAAAAATTAGGAAGACATCTGGAATTGTTTTAAGAAAAAATACAGCTTCTTCTATCACTCTCTGTACACGCCTCGGTGAAACCGCCGCAATGATACTACATAAAAAAGACGAACATATAGAAACTATAAGCGCTCCAAGTATAAGCACGAGTGAATATGTATATGGCTTAAATATAAGTGGAAATAAGGGAAATTCCCTTTCTTCTATCTTAAATATTTGTACATTGTTTGAAACAGTCGCTACTTGTGTAGCCATTTTCAGCTTTAACTCTTCTGGATGTATAAGTGCAGAGATAACATGTATACATTGTGTAAAAAAATGCTCTACATGTATTCCAACTTTCTTCCCATTTATAAATAACATCGGAAGACTTACAATCACTACAAATAGCATAATCATAATAAATAGTTGAAGAATTATTGAGATTATTTTTTTAAACATTCCATTCTCCTCTCAATTTCTCTAGCATGAACGGATCATGAAAACTTCAAATCGAACTTTCATTTTATTTTATTCTGGCTTTCCTAATATAAACCTTTAGCCAATATGTATTTCTCTTTTTTGACTTTTCCCCTTCAATCCTTTACAGTCAAAATGTTCACAAGTTTTACAACGCAGGAGGATCCTAATGAAAATTGAAATAAAAGATACTTTAATCTCTGAAGAAGCATTACAAACAAAGGTAAAAGAACTAGCACTGCAAATTGAACGCGATTTTGAAGGAGAAGAAATCGTTGTGATCGCAGTACTAAAAGGTTCTTTCGTCTTTGCTGCTGATTTAATTCGTCACATTAAAAATGAAGTAACAATCGACTTTATCTCTGCATCTAGTTACGGCAACCAAACGGAAACAACAGGAAAAGTTAAATTGTTAAAAGATATCGATGTCAACATTACAGGCAAAAATGTAATTGTTGTAGAAGACATTATCGATTCTGGCTTAACACTTCACTTCTTAAAAGACCACTTCTTTATGCATAAACCAAAAGCATTAAAGTTCTGTACATTACTTGATAAACCAGAGCGTCGTAAAGTTGATTTGACAGCCGAGTATGTAGGCTTCCAAATTCCAGATGAATTTATCGTCGGCTATGGCATTGACTGTGCAGAAAAATATCGTAACTTACCATTTATCGCTTCAGTAGTAACAGAGAAATAAAATCGTATATAACTTCCATCGCTTTCTGATGGAAGTTTATTTATATAAAGTTCTACTAGTAAAAAGCAAAGGGAGCGATTAGAATAGCAAAAAAAGCTTTCGAAAAAGTTCTTCTCATCGTAAACCCAAAAGCAGGACACGGCGATTTACATACTAATCTATCCAAAATCGTTCCACCGCTAGCTGCAGCTTTTTCTGATTTACGTATTCTCCATACAAAAAACAAGACGATGCAACAAAGTATTGCAGGGAGTTTGCAAACGAAGTGGATACAGATGGAGAAAGTTCCCTTTATACACCGTGTCATATCGAATTATTGCCAGGTCATCTTACGATGATTTATAATCCAGCACTAGTATAATAGATTCTTTGTTATACTTTGGTAAATAGTAAAGTTCGCATTTTTATAAAATAAACATTATAATTAAAAGTATAAAAGGTTGTTAACAAAAAACGTTAACAACCTTTTTATTTTTTAGAAAAATTTTTCACTTTAGAGGAGTGATTGTATGTACTGGAAAAGAAATAATAAACCTGTCGAAGATCCAGAAGAAATCGCTGTATGGGAATGCCAAGCAGAAGACTGTTTAGGATGGATGCGTAAAAACTTTTCTTTAGAAGAAGAACCAAAATGTCCCTTATGTAAAGGAGATATGGGGAGCGGAACACGACTACTACAAAAATTGTAAAGATTAGGTTCCATTTCCCCTACATTCCCCAATTAAGAAATCAAATAAAGAGAAGATCCTCTTTCTCCTTATCTACAGTGCAAGTTTACTTCCTAATTATAAATTTGAAATAAATGATTGAAAAAGGCAGCTATTACTTAAAATAGCTGCCTTTTTCTACAACTAAGAACATGTGCTGGAGGAAGATTCAACCAAACCTTTTTTAGTGAAATTTCCTGAAAAAAGGTTTGGATAAATGCTTTCCTTGCAAGCGAATATTGAAACGTAATAAACTCGCCATCCTCACTTAATGACTCCATTACACTGGATAAAATACGAGATGATACTTCCGTTGGTAAGGATGTAAAAGGTAACCCTGATAATACATAATCAACCTTCTCTATTTGTAACTCCTTTATATATTTCTTTATGTTCTCAGCTGATCCATGTATAACCAAAACGTTTGGATCGTCCTTAAACTGCTTCTGTAACTTTTTGAAAAAAACTTCATTAATTTCAATCAAGATAAATATTGTATGTTCTTTTTTTCTCTTTATAATCTCTCTCGTGAATGATCCTGTTCCAGGTTCCAATTCTAGAATATACTTTGCTTCTTCGAAATTAATCGCGCCTACCATCTTTTTGGCTAATATGTTAGAACTAGGTGCAATTGCTCCAGTATTCTTTGGATGTTTCACAAATTCGGTTAAGAATGTAATAAGTTGCATCTCTAACCTCTCCCGTTCATTCAATATCGTCTAATGTAGCTCCCAGTATAACTATCATTTTTTAAAAAATAGCATGGGAATTTCTTAAGATTTTATGAAGATGTAAAAAAGCAGCTATCGCTTCTAGCGATAGCTGCTCCTTTCATTACTTCGAGCTCACGATCTTGTAATAAGAACGAACTGTTAAGAAGTAATATCCAATATAAATGACGCTATACACACCAATACTCATTAATAATGGAATCAAAATTTCATATGGCATTAACGTTGATAATCCTTTTAATGCAAATAAGCTGTGGCAAATCCCTACTACTAATGGAATTGCAAAGATAAAGCTTACTTGTTTCGCAATTGCCTTTTTCATTTCTTGTTTTGTAACCCCGACTTTACGTAGTACAACGTAACGATCGTGGTCTGCACTTGCTTCTGTTAGCTGTTTGAAGTAAATGATAGAGCCTGTTGCTAGTAAGAAGACAAGTCCTAAGAATAGACCGATAAACATCATTAATCCTGTTGCTTCCAGCATACCATGGAAACCCGTGTAGAAATCATTGAAAGGTCGCGCAACTTCTGATTCTCCAGCTGGCATCACTTTCTTTAATTTCTCTGTTAGCACTTTACTATTCCTCTCATCTTTTACATCGATATTTTTAACGATACGTGTGTCAGCTACTGCCTTCGCACTCTTATATACTTCATCTGGTACAACAACGAATAGTTCTCCTAAGTTCGTTATATTACGTCCTTCAGCACCTTTAATCGTTAATGTTTTCGCTTCATTACCAATCGGGAATACCGCTTTATTCCCTTTATATACAGTGCTGAACTCATGCCCTTCAATATACATACCATCAAATACGAATGCCTCGTTAGCCGCCAAACTTACAGCCTCTATATCCATATTCTTTGCTATGTTATTAAATGCTGATTGCGATACAAGCTGATATTTCTCGGTAACTAAATAATTTGTATTCATACCCATATCTGCTTTTTCGCCTTCAAACTTTCCTTTAACAGGAACCATTTCTATTTCGAATTGGTTCGTTACAGGATGCTTCTGTTTCTCTTCACCCAAAATCGCATTTACTTTATTATCAAGTGCCGCATCCTTTTTCTCGTAAGAATAACTGTGCGGCGCATAATCTTTCGTTTGTTTAAACGTGTTGTAATACATCGTAACAGACGTACCAACTGCCGTTAATGTTACCGCACTTAATATTGCAATAGTTGCTAGAGATTTTGCATTTCCTTTAATGCGGTACAGTAACTGTGACGTCGTTACCATGTTCATACCGTTATAGAAAGATGATTTCTTATGTCTTGCTCGTTTTAATACAAATACTGTAAAGAACATGAATAGTAAGTACGTACCAAGTACTGTTGCAAGTAAAATATAAAGCGCAACTGTCATAAAGTCTATATATTTAATTGCTTTAATATACATCAGTGATAAGAAATAGCCAGAACCGATTAAGAACACTGAAATCAATGCCATAATCATTGATCCTTTTGGCATCGTTTCTCCTTCACGTTCTGCACGGAAAAGTTCAATTAATTTAAAGCGATAGATTAAACGATATCCTTGAAGTGATGTATAAAGGATAATCATAAAAAAGATAATTGCCGTATCAATAATTGCAGACATTGGTACTTCAAAATGAACATTTAAATTCAGTCCCATCATACTTACTAACAATTCAAGGAACAACTTCGACAGTACACTACCAATCGCAATCCCGATTACTAATGACATTAAGCCCATCAACATATTTTCATAAAATAACATTTTACCGATTTGTCTTTTTCGAATACCAAGCAGTGAATATAATCCAACTTCTTTTTTACGTTTCCGTGTAAAGAACCCGTTAGAGTATATAATAAATACCGCTACGAAAATAATCAGCATCACACTGGAAACTTGGAATGCTCCGCTAATTTTCTTAGATCCTTCCGCTGCTTTTTCCATTTGTGAATTATATTGCAGCGCTTTAAATGTAAAATAAATGACGATGCTAAAGATCATAGATGCAAAATATAAAAAATAATCCTTAAAGTTCCGCTGTATATTGCGGAGGGCAATGCTAGATAACGTCATCCATGGCACCTCCGGAAATTGCGGACATTACGTCTACTACTTGTTGGAAGAATTGTTTACGAGTTAATTCCCCGCGGTGCAATTCTTTATATAACTCACCGTCTTTAATGAAGATAACACGTTTACAATAACTTGCCGCAAACGCATCATGCGTTACCATTAAAATTGTTGAATTATCATATTCATTTAATGACTTCATACTTTCTAATAAGTCTGTTGCTGATTTGGAATCAAGTGCTCCTGTTGGCTCATCCCCAAAAATCATACTTGGATTTGTAACGATTGCACGTGATGCTGCGCAGCGCTGCTTCTGTCCACCAGATACTTGGTATGGAAATTGACTTAAAATATGATCGATGCCGAACTTCTTCGCAATCTCAAGAACGCGGCGATCAATTTCATTCGCTTTCACTTTTGATAACGCAAGTGGCAATGCAATGTTCTCTTTCACCGTTAGCGTATCTAATAAGTTATAATCTTGGAAAATGAATCCTAAATGATCACGGCGGAACAATGCTAATTTATCATCATTCATTTTCACAATGTCTTTCCCATCAATTAAAATCTCACCGCTCGTTGCATTATCAATTGTAGAAAGAACATTTAAAAGAGTCGTTTTACCAGATCCAGAAGGTCCCATAATTCCAACGAATTCACCTTCTTGCACTTGTAAGTTAATACCTTTTAACGCTTCAAATTTATTTCCACCTGTATCATATACTTTTTTAATATTTTTCGCTTCTAACACTGTTTTCATCTCTATATCCCTCACTTCTTCTATTCTCTATTTTCACTATATCTAACTCCTACTCTTGCCACTATCGATGTTTCTTACACAAACATGACAGTTATGTAAGGCTACTTAGCAGAAGACATGGACATTTAACTTCATGAAATAACTACTTTGCTACTATAGCATTGGGATAAATAGCCATCCATTCATTCTCCTTACAGAAACATTACATTTCTGTAAGGTACCCTATATAATTGTGCACGAAATGTCGGATGAGGTTATTTCATTCCTGCTATTCTATTAACAAAGGAGGTCATATGATGGATTCGCTTAAAAATATGAATGCAGCAATACAGTATATTGAAGACAATCTTACGAATGACATTGACTTTAAAGAAGTGGCTAGGCTAGCTTTCTGCTCGGAATACCATTTTAAAAGAATGTTTTCCTTCCTTTCAGGCACGTCGCTTTCAGAATATATTCGTTGTAGACGCCTTACTCTTGCAGCATTTGAGCTAAATGCTAGCAATGTAAAAGTCATTGATATCGCTATAAAATATGGATACAACTCGCCAGATTCCTTTTCACGTGCATTTCAAAATCTGCATGGGATAACACCGTCAGAGGCTAGAAATAGCAGCCATACCCTTAAGGCTTACTCACGAATGACCTTCCAGTTATCCATTAAAGGAGGAAATGAAATGAACTATCGAATCGAAAAAAAAGAGACGTTTCGCATCGTTGGTATAAAGAAACGAGTACCGATTATTTTTAGTGGTGTAAATCAAGAAATTGCTTCTATGTGGAAAAGCTTAGACAGTCAATCGATTCACACATTAAAGACCCTTTCGAATGTGGATCCTACAGGACTCATCAGTGCTTCTACCAATTTTTCTGAAGGGAGAATGGAGGAAAAAGGAGAACTTGATCACTATATTGGCGTCGCAACAACGAAAACTTGTCCAGAGCAGTTCAAGCAACTTGAAGTTCCTGCCTCAACATGGGCTATATTTGAAGCAATTGGGCCATTTCCTAATGCATTGCAAAATATATGGGGACGTATTTATTCCGAGTGGTTTCCATCTTCGAATTATGAACAAATGGAAGGACCGGAAATCCTATGGAATGAAAATAAAGATGTGACTTCATCTACTTTTAAAAGTGAAATATGGATACCAGTTGTGAAAAGGTAATATATTCCTAGTTGATTATTAAAGTAAAGAAGCTGTCCCAAAAGGTCATTTTTAACACCCTTTTGGAGACAGCTTTTTTAGACTAATGCTTCACTTTATCCTTCTTTTAGACTCATTGCTATACAACACTGCAGTCATAATCGAAATCATTACAACAACTACAAAAGTAAACATTCTATAGTTTGATATCACAGCAGTACCTATAAGAAAGGCAGGAATGACTGCCAGAATCATGCCTCCAAGCATACCAAGAACAGCTCCCATACTCTGTTTCACTACTTGGGTTTCTGATACCCAATCATAATAAGCAAATCGGTTATTAATAAAAACACCCCATACTGCTGAAAAAAAAGAATATGTGATTGGGGTAATTACGATTAAAATTGAAGTCCAAATACCTGGCTTTAAACCTATAATCATAAGGATAGCGCTAATAATTGATGTAGGTATGCTGAGTGAAAGATTCATGAGAATCTTACTGTCATAGATCATTTTCGGTGTAAGAGGCAATGACTTGATAATCCATACGTTTTTCCCCTCGAGCGACAATGACACACACGTTGTACACGTCATTGCAATCATTGCTGAAATAACAAATGGAGCAACCTTTTGTAAAAGCGTTTCGATTCCAGGATATCCAATAAATTGACTTGGCCCTACTATAACGACTGCAAGTGAGAATATGACTGCCATGACAACTCCCATACCGATATTAATTACATATACTGTAGAAGAAAAGAAACGCTTCCGTTCTTTTTTATATAATGCAATCAACACTTTTTCTTTCTTCATATGATCAATCTTGTAATCGGAACGCGTATGGTACGTAGAAACTCCTGTATTGATTTGCTTATATTTGAAAGAGAGTATTTTTACAAAAAGATAATACCAAATAACTGATATGCTGACAAAAAGAATAAAAGCTCCTATATTCGCATCGACAATTGCTTTTTGAAAAATGTTAGCTAGCGGATACACTTTAGTCAATTGCTCTGAAACGATTGCTCCAATCCCTTCTAAGTCAGTAAAACTATATTTCGCATTTCCCTGCTTGAACATAAAGTAGCCAAATATAATAATTGCCATAAAACTTAAAACAGTAGTGACTCGATTCGCATGTCTAAACTTAGATGCTATCGCCGTAATGCATGCACCAAAAACAGCCGCAATTGTTGTTGGAATTAAAGATACTGTAAACAGAGTTATGATCCACATTACATAGAAAGATATTGATGGATTCTCATATATACAATAAATAATCCCCATCGGCAGCATGATGATCATTGAAAAGACAGTATTTAATACGTACAAATACAAAAATCTACTAGCGATAATCGTATCTACACGAATCGGTAAAGACATGACAAAATCATAATCCTTAAAGGCAAAAATTTCACCATTCGCCTTAAACATAGTGAAAAACAAAACTAATATACTGCTAATAACGAATGCATAAACTGGAATGACTTCCCCTATCCCCAGTTTGATTAATCCATATGCCGCGCCTCCACAATATAGCATCAAAAGGGCAGCAACCAAGGCGATTGATACTGAAATTAAAATTTTACTCTGCTTCTTTTTCTTATCTTTTTCATACTTGAAAGTATTTAGACCAAGCTGCGTTATCAGACGGATTTTCAAAAGCGCTAGCGTATTATTCTTCATCAGCAAGCACCTTCATAAAGAGCTCTTCTAATGAATTCCCCTTGATTAAAGACTTTACTTCCCCCGAGATTGCTAGTTTCCCTTTATGAATCATCGCTATCTTATTGCATAACTTCTCTGCTACATCTAATACATGAGTAGAAAAGAAAATCGCACTGCCTGATTCACAAAGTTCCTTCATCATCCCCTTAAGTACAAGAGCCGCCTTTGGATCGAGACCAACAAAAGGCTCATCTAAAACTAATAATTTGGGATGATGCACAACTGCTGATATAATCGCTACTTTTTGTTTCATACCGTGTGAGTAGGAGGATATTAAATCCCCCAAATATGGTGTAATCTCAAAAGCATCTCCATATGTTTGTATCCGTTCTTCTCTGTCCTTTACAGACACCCCAAAAACATCCGCCACAAAGTTCAAATATTGAATCCCTGTTAGTTGTTCATATAAATCTGGATTATCAGGAATGTATGCCATGACCTTCTTACACGTAATCGGGTCCTTTTTTACTGAATGTCCATCAACAAAAATTTCGCCCTCCTCAAAGTCTATAACACCTACTAGCGACTTAATCGTCGTACTTTTCCCAGCGCCGTTATGTCCGATAAATCCAAAAATATCTCCCGCTTGAACAGTTAAACTCAAATCATCTACTGCTTTTTTGCCACCTTTGTAGGTTTTGCTAAAATTTATGATTTCTAACATGCCCTCTCCCCCAAACGATTTAAACTCGCGTATACCAAGACTGAATATTCAGACCTAAACAACTAAAATGATACGCAATAAGACTTCATCCTTACCACATATCATTACTTGCAAACGTCCTTACAGAATCGTATCTACTATTTATAATTGTTCCTTTTTATATAAAATATAAGAATATCCATTCGTCAACACCACAGCAATTAATATCATTGTAAGCATCATATAAGATCTCCATTCAGCTGGCACAACAATACTTACCATCATCATAAGTCCTAAAGCTACAAATACTTTTCCGCTAAAGCGATGTGTTTTGCGCCATACTTCTTCATTGCTTAGCGTCCATGGGTTACGCATACCCACAAAGAAATTCGGTTTACACTGCGGTAAATAATTACCAATAATTAAAAATAAAATTCCAACAAGTAATTCGGGGACCCGATTAATAAATAATTTATAACCTAAGCCATTTGTAATGATATCTATGTTTCCGATAAATAAGACAACTAGCAGGCTATTATTTATCATCATCAAAGCTTTAGAAAACTTTTCATAGTTTTCTTTCTTTGGATCAATTTTTTGTAAAACATTTAGAAATACATAACAACCAATCATGATACCAACCATAGACATCATTCCAGTTAATTTCGATGAAAATCCATCAGCAGTCCCGCCGCTCCAATGGGTTGCGATTGTATCTGGCAAGTATGGCCAAGAAATTGCCCATATTAAGCAAGTTGTAAGAATTAATATAATTGCAAAAAGATGCTTTTTCATTTCCCCTCTCCCCCTTTATTCGTAAACGTAAACACCCAAGTTAATAAATCTTGAAAAACGGTTGTGTTTAAGGAATACACAACAAATTGCCCTCTTTTTTCATCTTGAATGAGTTCCGCGTTTTTAAGTGCATTTAAATGATGCGAAATACTCGGCTTTGTCATATTGAAGTGCTCGGCGATTTCTCCAGCTGTTAAATCGCCTTCTTTTAATAAATCTAATATTTTTCGTCTTGTTGGATCTGCTAATGCTTTAAATGCTTGGTTCAATGCCTTTCTTCCTTTCAATAATTAGACATTTAGATATTTATCTAAATGTTAAAATAAAAACTATAAATTGTCAATTATATCCACATTTCTTTTTGCTTTTTCCACTTTTGCCCTATACTGTTTACTAGCGCTCGTTTCAACATAATGAAAAGACAAGAAACACATGGTACACTATAGCTACAATTGTTTTTTAGGAGGAATAACTATGTATAAAATTTTAATCGTTGAAGACGATCCAAATATCTCATCTTTACTTCAGTCTCACATTCAAAAATACGGTTATGAAGCTGTTGTTGCTGATAACTTTGATGATATTATGGATTCTTTTAATAGAGTGAAACCACATCTTGTATTGCTTGATGTAAACTTACCAAAATTCGATGGTTTCTACTGGTGCCGTCAAATTCGTCACGAATCTACTTGTCCGATTATTTTTATTTCTGCACGCGCTGGTGAGATGGAACAAATTATGGCAATTGAAAGCGGTGCAGATGATTATATTACAAAACCATTCCACTACGATGTTGTTATGGCGAAAATTAAAGGACAATTACGTCGCATTTATGGTGACTATGCACCAAATATTTCGGAGCGTATTGTTGAAGTGGAAGGTTTAAAATTATTCCCTGAACGACCAGAAATCCATTTTGGAAGTGAGCAAGTTCTTCTTACAAAGAAAGAAGCTATCTTAGCTGAAATGTTATTATCGAAACACCCTCGTACAGCAAACCGCGAAGATCTATTAGCTGCGCTTTGGGATGATGAAAGCTTCGTTGAAGAAAACACGTTAAACGTAAACATTACACGTCTTCGTAAGAAATTTAATGAGCTTGGTATTGAAAACGCAATTGAAACAGTACGCGGATTAGGGTATCGTTTTAACGCAACTTGGAGTGAATAAGCATGAAGTTATTTTTGCGTGATCATTTTGTATTTTTTCTATTATATGCATTAAATTTCGGTATCATTTTTATTCTCTATGATGCAGTTGATGGATTTCAAAACAATAAATTTTATTTCATCGTATTAAGTTTATATTTATTTATTTGCTTCCTTGCTTATCGTTATGTTCGCAACCGCAGAATGTATCACAGATTAAGTGAGCCACCGGAAAAAATGGAAGATGCGTTTATTGAAAGAGCGACCGCACCTATGCCACACGGCGTAAATGAGCTTGTTCGGACTCAATATCGTCTATTCCAAAAAGAACTGCAATCATATGAAGTCAAACAACAAGAACACCAATTGTTTATTAATCACTGGGTACATCAAATGAAAACGCCAGTTTCTATTATGCAGCTGATGGTACTAGAAATGGAAGATGAACATCTCATTCCCAAGTTTAAGAAAGAACTAGAAAGATTAAATCAAGGACTTGATATGGCGTTATATATGGCGAGACTCAATAACTTCCACGAAGACTTCCATGTAGAAACGATTTCACTAAAGGATGCCGTAACAAAAAATATTAACGGCTTAAAAGAACTCTTTATTCGTAACGGTGTATTCCCTGTTCTAGAAGTTCATTCTGATCTTATGGTTGCTTCTGATGCAAAGTGGCTGAAATTCATTATTTATCAGTTAATGACGAATGCGGTTCGCTATTCTGGCGAGCGAGGCAAGAAAGTCTTCTTATCTGGCTATCGAAATGGGAAAGATATTATTTTAGAAATTCGTGATGAAGGGGTTGGTATCCCGCAGGAAGATATCCGAAGAGTATTTGAACCATTTTATACAGGGAAAAATGGACGTACTTTCGGAGAATCAACTGGTATGGGGCTTTATATTGTCAGTAAAATTTGCTCTTATTTAGGTCATTCCGTGAAGTTAGACTCTGAAGTAGGTAAAGGGACTAGCATTAAGATCATCTTCCATAATGCTTTAAATCATCAAGCAGACGGCTCGGGGAAGGTGATTGAAGAATGAACATACACAATTTCAGCGAAATGTATGAGAACTCACTCTCATACATTTTTTGCAACATGACTACATCTATATCTTCGATTTGGAGGTATACAGCATGACTTTTTGGCAGTTTGCATTTAAAAACGTAACGCGAAATTCCCGTGCTTATTTTGCCTATTTTTTAAGCAGTGCGTTTTCCATTGCGATTTTCTTCTCATTTGCGGTGTATTTATTTCATCCTCGGCTACAAAATTTTAGTACAGTTGATGGAATTACAGGGTTAATGATATTTTCAGAAGTGGTCATTGTGTGCTTTTCCTTTTTCTTTCTGCTTTATTCCATCGGTACTTTCTTAAAAGTTCGTAAAAAACAATTTGGAGTTTTAACCGTTTTAGGAATATCGAGAAGGCAATTAAAACGTCTTGTTTTTATGGAAAATATGTTGATTGGGATATTGTCCATCTTTGTTGGCATTCAACTTGGACTCGTATTCTCACAATTTTTCTTGTTAGTAACAGGAAAAATCACACACGTCCCAGGATTGTATTTATATTGGCCTTCAGGGGCCATCCTTTTAACTGCAACAATCTTCCTTGGACTCTTTATCGTTGTTTCTGCTTTTACTCCTATGCTCATCCGAACAAGAAAAGCAGTACGCCTTTTAAAAGAAGGAAAAGTAAAGCAAAAAGAGCAAAAACCTTCTATCCTTATTTCTTTATTTGGTGCTCTATGTTTGCTGTCGGGATATATACTAGCCGGAAATCCAATGTTCTTTCTATCTTTAGATCCAAAGATAGGATCGATTTACATGTTTTCTAGCATTTTCGTCATTCCGTCACTTGTGGCAATTGGAACATACTTTTTCTTTTCACAAATTTGCTTCCTGCTCATTCGGATTTTGAAAACAAGACGAAAATTTTACATGAAGCGAATTAATATGCTGTGGATTTCAGATTTGGCAAGCCGTATTCGAACAAATATTAATATGCTTTTTATTGTAGCTATGCTATCTACTCTCGCATTTACAATGATTACATTCATATATGGGTTTGGGAAATTCATAAAGTTGGATGTTGCCAAAAATAATCCATTCCCGTTCACCTATATTTCATACGATGCCAATCCACTTGCTTCACAGCATATGGACTGGTTGGAAAAACGACTTAGCGAAGAACAATTTACCTATAAAAAGTTCAAAACAGACTTATATGCAGTTTCATTACAAAAGGACAAAACCACTCCTTATGAAAGAGAAGCATATGTATTAAAAGAAAGTGACTATAATAAACTCGCGACTGCTTTACACCTCAAGCACCTTTTTGTAAAAGAGAATGAAACATATATCCTACCTGGATATGGATATCAAAACATATTGAGTCCACTGCAAGAAGATTTCAAACAAAAAAACGTTACACTTTCGCAAAATTCACTTACATTACATGTAAAAGATTATGAGAATTTTAGCGTAACACCAGCTGGTCTGACACCACAATTACTAATTTTATCTGATGATACAGTACATGCTTTATCGAATAACATGAGACATATGACACTGTATAACTTTCAAGTACAAGACTGGGAAAAGACATATATAATCGCTGAAGAATATATTAATAAATTGGAAAAAGATCGAAAAAGTATCGCATCTAAAGAACCTTTATATATCATGTGGGAAGCGAGTGATACGCTATACCAAATTAAACTAGGCGCCGCTTCATTCTTCTTTATTGGTACTTTCCTTGGCGTCATTTTCTTCATTGGTGCCGGGAGTGTCCTTTACTTCCGTATGTATACGGACTTAACAAGTGAACAAGAAAAATATATTACGATTACAAAAATCGGGTTAACAGAATCTGAAATGAAGCGTTCCGCTACCATTCAGCTAGCGATCTTATTCTTCGTTCCGTACATCATGGCTTCCATTCATACAATGTTTGCTACAAAAATGCTACAAGAAGTCATAAATCTATCATTATTTGCTGAAATTACAGTTGTTCTTACGATATTTGGAACGGTTGAAATTATCTTTTTCTTGTTAATTCGTTCCTTATATATGCAAAAACTATCTCGGCATATTAGTCTTTAAAAAATAGAAAGGTGATTCTTTATGGAAGAAGTCTTACACATTAAAAATGTCTCTAAAGTGTATGAGGGCAAAGTCCCTTATACCGCTTTAAAAAATATTAACTTACATGTAGATAAAGGAGAATTTGTCGCAATTATGGGGCCTTCAGGAAGCGGTAAATCTACTTTCTTAAATGTAATTTCAACAATCGATTCTCCTACTGCAGGCGAAGTTTTTATTAATGGGAAACAGCCGCACACATTCCGCAGGGAAAAACTAGCTGTTTTCCGCCGCCAAGAACTAGGGTTTGTTTTTCAAAACTTTAACTTATTAGATACGTTAACAATTGGTGAAAATATCGTATTACCATTAACGTTAGACAATGTTCCGCTAAAAGAAATGGATAAGAGATTAGATATTGTTTCAAAGAAACTTGGGATTGACCACATTTTAGACAAGCGGATTTTTGAAGTTTCTGGTGGACAAGCTCAGCGCACTGCAGTAGCTCGCGCTGTTATTCATAATCCATCACTCTTGCTTGCTGATGAGCCTACAGGAAATTTAGATTCAAAAGCAGCAATCGACGTAATGGAACTTTTTACAAAGTTAAATAAAGAAGAACAAGCAACGATTTTAATGGTGACACATGATCCATTCGCTGCTAGTTACTGCAACCGTGTAATTTTTATTAAAGACGGTGAACTTTACAACGAATTACACCGAGGGCTTTATAGAGAGAAGTTCTATCAAGAAATATTAGATGTATTAGCGTTACTAGGCGGACGACGCGGATGACATTTTGGCAGTTTGCATTTAAAAATGTCTCTCGTAATTCAAAAGCATACTTTGCCTATTTTGTAAGCAGTGTATTTTCAATTATGGTTTTCTTTTCATTTACTGTGTATTCGTATCACCCACGTTTACAAGACTTACAAGAGCGAGGACCACTGATGAATTTAATTGGGATGGCCCAATTTGTCATCATCATGTTTTCGTTCTTTTTTCTCCTTTATTCTATAGGAGCATTTTTAAAAGTACGTAAAAAGCAATTCGGTATTTTGACCATTCTTGGCATTTCAAAGAAACAATTAAAGCGGCTTGTATTTATGGAAAATATGATGATTGGAATATTAGCAATTTTTTCCGGCATTCAAGTTGGCCTTGTGTTTTCTAACTTTTTTCTACTAGTTACTTCTAAATTAACGGGTGTAAAAGGGCTTTATTTATATTGGCCAACAAAAGCGATTATCATAACGACCATAACATTTATCATTTTATTTTTGATTGTTTCTACTTTCACACCTATATTAATTCGCACGCGCAAAACAATGCGTTTAATAAAAGATGACGGTCCACAAAAAAAAGAGAGACGCCCTTCTATTCTTATTTCTCTTTTTGGAGTGGCTTGTTTAATAGGGTGCTATTATATCGCTGGTGTTCCAGAAAGTTATGTATCAGAGAAAACGGTTCGAAGCGGATTTGCCATTGTTCCACCATTATCTATCATTCCACTTGTAACAATTGGAACCTATTTACTGTTTTCACAAACACTTTTTCTTTTCATTTGGTTGTTAAAAAAGAGACGCCGTTTTTATATGAAAAAAATTAATATGCTTTGGATCTCGGATTTAGCAACACGTACACGTGGTAATATTAATATGCTTTTTATCGTTACTATGCTATCTGCGCTTACATTCACGATTATCACATCACTTTTTGCAATGAATAATTACACAAAAGCAGTAATTCTAGCAGATTATCCGTTTCCTTTCACGTATATATCTGATGATAAAAATTCTTTTGAAAAAAAGCATACGGATACAATCGAAAGAGAGTTAACAAATCACGAATTTCAGTATAAAAAACACAAATTCACCGTGTTAAAGGATCAGGTTTTGGATATTGATATTGTCATTATGAAAGAAAGTGATTATAACCAGCTTTCTACACTATTAAACAGATCCACGATTCAGCTGAATGAATCCGAAACCTATATTGTTTCCGAGTATTCAAAAGCTACAGGAAGTTTAATCATGCATCCTTTTGGAAAGCGAGAAAATATTACGATCGAATCTAATAAAAAAACATTTCGTATAAAGGGCTTTTCTGAACAAGCAATTGAGCCAAGGTTTGCTCTTCCCTATATTATTGTTATGCAAGATTATGTAGTGGAAACTATGATTCCTCATATCGAAACGATGACAATTTATAATTATATAGTAAAAAACTGGGAACAGGCCCTTTTACCAACAACAAATATTTTAAAAGTAACGAACGAGGATAGAGACAATATTATTAAACCAGAAGAACAAAAAAATGGCATCGAAAAGGTCGCTCCATTCCAAATAGTTACAGCTAGTGATGAGTTGCAATATAGTAAACAAAATAATGTTTCTGGTTTCTTTATCGGTGCATTTCTCGGCGTCATCTTCTTTATGGGTGCAGCTAGCGTTTTATACTTTCGAATGTATAACGACCTAACAAGAGAAGAACAGAAGTATATTACCATTACGAAAATTGGATTAACAGAAAACGAAATGGCTCGTTCGGCAACAATTCAACTGGCAATCCTATTCTTCGTACCTTATATTGTTGCTGTTATCCATACGATATTCGCTATTAAATTTTTACAATTTATATACTCATTTTCATTATTAAAAGAATTATTATTCGTATTAGTCCTATTTGGGATGATCGAGATTATTTTCTTCTTTTTAATCCGTTCCCTTTACATGAATAAATTATCACAACGCCTTAAATTGTGAATAAAATAGCCTTGTGCATGCGCACAAGGCTATTCTCAATAGTTTTTGTTAGCAGTATCCGTAACCACCACCAAAGCCACCATAGCCGCCGCCATATCCACAACCGCCACCGTAGCCACCACCGAAGCAGCTAGCACCGATGATAATCAATAAAATAAACAATACGATTAGAAGCGCAAAACCGCCTCCACAGCCGTGTCTTATGTGTCTATGGTGATGTTCATGTCTGTCATCGCATCTGTCATCGCACTTATCACTCATTACTCTATTCCTCCTTTAGTATCATTCGTAACAACAAGGGGATCCTATCATGTTCTAAATGAGCGGATTCAATTTATATTATGTTTACATGGGAAATCGGGAGCTTGTTTTTCCCAAAAACAGGCTTGTTTTACGAAAAGATACAACGAGACCTTGGATTTACTGATAAACCATCAATAAAGAATGCAATGCCTGCGAATCACAAAAGAACCTACGATAATTGAATCATCGTAGGCTCTTTATCCCGCTATTTGTGGGCAGTAACACTCCCACCTCATTCAGTGAAAGCAAAGAAGTTAAGCAGGTGATGAACTGCCCGTAAAAGCCCGATTGGTGAGGGCTAATAATCAGTGAGGGATGAAGCTCCCCACTGATTAAAGTTTCACTTTATATACGCTGTACAAACAACTTTCCTTCTTGCAATATACGCTTTTGTAGTTGTTGATTAGAGAGTGTATTTAAATGTACCACATCAAATTTCACTCTTCCCTCCAGCTCTTCTGTCAACTCAAAACATAACCATTGAAATTGTTTGTGCGAAGCATTCTTCGTTTCAATCGCAATGTGATGACTACATTGATCTGTTACTTCTTTCCTTACGTGAGGCCCAAAAATATATGCAACTTTTACAAATGACACCTTTAACAAATATGCTTGTATAACCCGCAATATATCTTCCTGCTGCCTCATACATTCACCTCTCACATACAATCCGTTTTCTCGTAATCTCTTCTAATCTTTCCCGGTTTACGCCATATCCAAACCCAAGCTCTTTTGGAACAATTACTTTCCCGCCTTGCAATGTTACTTCTGGTGAAATAATATCTCGCTCCCAGTGTCTACTTGAAGCTGAAATATCACCCGGAATCGTAAAGTTTGGGAGTGATGCTAACGCAATATTTTGCGCACGTGAAATCCCCATTTCAACCATACCGCCGCACCAAACAGGAATACCATGTTCCTTGCAATAATCATGAATTTGGATTGATTCTGTTAAACCGCCAACTCGTCCCGGTTTAATATTTATAATGCGGCAGCTTCCAAGTGTAATCGCTACTCTTGCATCTTCTAAGCTATGAATACTCTCGTCCAAACAAATAGGTGTCTCTATTTGTTTTTGGAGCTTAGCGTGATCGAGAAAATCGTTATCCGCTAAAGGCTGTTCAATCATCATTAACTGAAATTCATCCAATCGTTTTAATCGCTCAATATCCCCTAACGTATACGCTGAATTTGCATCGACCATTAATGGAACCTTTGGAAAGACTCTTCGTATTTCCTTTATTAGCTCATAATCAAATTCCGGTTTGATTTTCACCTTAAAACGTTGATATCCTTCTTCTGCATACATTTCAATTCGTTTTAACATATTAGAAATCGTATCTAACCCAATCACAACACCGACTTCAATTTCTGACTGTGTTCCTCCAAGTAAAATCGCTAATGACCTGTTTTCGTGTTTCGCATACAAATCCCATACAGCGCCTTCTATTCCCGCTTTTGCCATACGGTTACGCTTTATATGCTGAAAGAGACTCGGAATTTCATTTGGATGTGTAATTTCAGCTTTCAATACATCTGGTATTAAAAAATCTTGAAGCATATGAAGTGCCGTTGTTACAGTTTCTTCTGTATACCATGGTTCTGAGAACGCAACAACTTCCCCAAACCCGATATATCCGTCCGTATCCTCAAGTTCAATGACAATACTTTCCCGCGTTTCATACGTTCCGTAACTTGCTGCAAAAGGAATCACAAGAGGCATTTCTGTTACATAAAGCGTCGCCTTTTTAATTCTCATTTACATCTCCTCCAGCAGGTGCCTTAGTTCCCGTCTTAACAATTTTTTCGAAGCATTACGTGGTAATTCAAGTAAGAAATGCACTTCTCTCGGTACTTTATATCGCGCTAATTTTTCTTCACAAAATTTAATCAGTTCTTCTTCTGTTATATCGGCAGCCTTAACAATAAACGCAGCAGGCACTTGTCCCCACTGTTCGTCTGCTTTCCCAACAACTCCAGCTTCCACCACTTTAGGATTTGCAAGTAGTACTTCTTCAATTTGCGCTGGATAAATATTTTCTCCGCCTGAAATAATGAGATCACTACGACGATCTAATACATATAAAAATCCTTCTTCATCTAAATACCCAAGATCTCCAGTATGAAGCCAACCGTCTATTATTGTTTCACGCGTTGCGTCTTCACGTTTAAAATAGCCATGTGTCACATTCGGTCCTTTTACAACAATCTCTCCTTCAACATTCGGTGGCACTACTTCTCCATCCTTCTCAATTCGAAGCTGGCATGAGAAAAGCGGTTTTCCTGCTGAACCAACTTTCGTTAACATGTAATCAGCTGAAAGTGTGCAAATTTGCGAGGATGTTTCTGTCATACCATATGTTTGGTACACAGGGATTCCTTTTGTTACACATGTTTCTAAAAGTGGCTTTGGTGCTGGTCCTCCGCCTAATAACATGCAACGTAAAGAGCTCGGATATGTTTCCTTCCCAAGTCTTTCTAATAAGTCCATTAACATCTTAGAAACGACAGATATGATTGTTATTCCCCGAGTTTTTATTGCCTCATGAATGAAATCAGGATCATATTTCGGAACGAGTAAAATCCGCATACCGTACATAATATTTTTCATTAACAGAGATAATCCGCCTACATGAAACATTGGCATGCACGCTAACCAACAATCATCATCGCGAAGCCCTAAGTTAAGTGATGATCCAACAGCACTCGCCCAGTGATTACCGTATGTTAAGATAACCCCTTTCGGTTTTCCTGTTGTTCCTGACGTATAAATAATTGTCATCGATTCTTCTAAGGAAAACTCCTCTTGAACGACTGCAGTTTTCTTCGGTCCGTTCACTACCTCTTCAAATGCATATACTAGTACCTGTTCTGTTTCAAATTCTTGGTCCGTTACTAAGCAAACAACTTCAGCATCATCCATTTGCCAAAGTAGCTCTTCTCTTGAAAGACGTGTATTTAGAAGTACAGCTACTGCCCCAATATAAGATAAGGCGTGAATTACTGTAATCATCTGGGTACCATTTTTCATCAGAACAGCCACTTTTTGACCTTTTTCTATCTGTAAGTATGAAAGGTGTTCACAAATAGATCCTACTTTTTCATGCAGTTCTAAAAATGTAATCTTCTCCTCTTTTGTCTCAATCGCAGTGCGCTCTGGTGTTAAAAAAGAACGTTGCATTAACCAATTGGGCATTGTCTCCATTACATATTCTCCTTCCATTAAAGAAAGAGACTTGATGTACAATCAAGTCTCTTGTTTTTGTTTCCGCTTTTAATCTTATCCAGCTACAGCAGCTAGAATAGTCGGTGGCTTTGCTTCTTCCTGCGAGGCAAACTACGCCTCTTCGTCTGAAGCTCCATCCCTCTCCTATTCTGAACGAGCTGCTTCCGCCTTTAATTTCATCCAGCTACAGCAGCTAGAATAGTCGGTGGCTTCGCTGCTTCCTACGAGGCAAACTGTGCCTCTTCGTCAGAAGCTCCATCCCCCTCACATTCTGAACGAGCCGCTTCCGCTTTTAATCACGGAAAACGAGGGAATTGTCCGAAGTCTGGACGGCGTTTTTCTTTGAACGCGTCGCGGCCTTCTTTTGCTTCGTCAGTTGTGTAGTACAATAACGTTGCGTCTCCCGCTAGTTGCTGGATACCAGCTAAACCGTCTGTATCTGCATTGAATGCAGCTTTTAAGAAACGAAGTGCCATTGGGCTGTTTGCTAAGATTTCTTCTGCCCATTGGACTGTTTCTGCTTCTAGCTCTTCTAATGGTACAACTGTGTTTACTAAGCCCATATCAAGTGCTTCTTGTGCACTGTATTGACGGCATAGGTACCAAATTTCACGAGCTTTCTTATGACCTACCATGCGAGCTAAATAACCAGCTCCGTATCCGCCATCAAAGCTACCTACTTTAGGACCAGTTTGTCCGAATACAGCGTTGTCTGCTGCGATTGTTAAATCACATACGATATGAAGTACGTGTCCACCGCCAATTGCATAACCTGCTACCATTGCGATAACTGGTTTAGGGATTGCGCGAATTAAACGTTGTAAGTCTAATACGTTTAAGCGTGGGATTTGGTCTTCACCTACATATCCACCATGACCGCGAACTTTTTGGTCGCCACCAGAACAGAATGCACGTCCACCTTCACCTGTTAAAATGATAACGCCAACATTTGCATCATCACGTGCTTGTGCAAATGCATCGATTAACTCCATTACCGTTTTAGGACGGAATGCATTATGTACTTCAGGACGGTTAATCGAAATCTTTGCGATACCATTGTATGTAGAATAAATAATATCTTCATAATTGCCTTCTTTTACCCATTCAATAGCCATTATTCTTACCTCCTTTTTATTGTGCTAATGGTTGTCCACTAGCCTCTATAAGTTCTACTTTCCTCAAAAGAAAAAAGTGTCACTGTATGGTTTTGAGAAATCCCTCTACTATTGTACCAAACTTTTGCGGTTGTTCCACATGAATTGCATGGCCAGCCCCACCAATTTTGACAAATTTCGCGTGAGGGATGCGTTTTTGTATATTTTGTAAGATGTGAAAGAACTTCTGATCGCTCTCTCCATTCATTAACAAGACAGGCATTTTGAGCTCTTCAAGCTGACTCCACCAAGAAGGCTGGGCTCCTGTTCCCATGCCCCGAAGGCTATTTGCGAGTCCTTTCGGGTTATTAGCAAGTCGCTCTTTCCTTACTTGTTCTTGCACACCTTGTGATAACTTTTTTTGCGTTGCAAACAGCGGGATATTTTCCCATCTATTTACGAAAGCTTCTATTCTTTCTAATTCAATTCGATCTGCAAGCTGTTCATCGCGCGCGCGGCGCTCTTTCCGGTCCGATTCCATCTCAAGTCCAGCTGTGCAGTTCTCTAATAAAAGAGATTTCACGCGGTTTGGATATAAGCATGCCATCGTAATCGCCAGTCTTCCGCCCATTGAATAGCCGAGTATATGTGCTTTTTCAATATTCAAATGATCGAGTAGTGTCGTCATTTGAAGTGCTACATTTTGAATATCATAATGCATAAGTTCCTCGGGACTTTCCGTTTTTCCATGTCCCACAAGATCAACTGTGATGACTTGGAACTGTTTACTCCATGCAGGAACAAACGAATGCCACGTTTCCATGCTCCCCGTAAAACCATGAAGAAGTAGAAGTGGCTCTCCACTACCGACCACTTCATATTCATACATTATACCTTGCAGCGCTACTTTCATTCCGATTCACCTTGCAAAATTTCCGTAGCAACCTTCGATGTACTTGCCCATAAATCACGGTGCAATTGTAAATTCTCTTCTCGGTTTGTACAAATTTCCACAACGTGTAACCCTTTTTCCGTTGTTCCTTTTTTTACTTCATGACGAAATGCTTCCCAGTCATTTACACGCGAGAATGAACCACCGTACATTTTGACAACATGTTCATAATCAAGCCCAAGCGGCGTTCCGAATAATGATTCAAAATGTTCTTTTGACTTGTATTGTGGTAGGAATGAGAAGATGCCACCACCATCATTATTAACAACGACAATTGTTACGTTTAAATCATGTAATTTTGCTGCTAAGAGTCCATTTAGGTCATGATAAAATGATAAATCACCAATGACTAATACGAGTGGTTCACAAACAGTGCTCGTTCCTAAGGCTGTTGAAATAATCCCATCAATCCCATTCACACCACGATTTGCCATGACATGAATTTTTTTATCTATGTTAAAGAAAAATGTATCTGTGTCACGAATTGGCATGCTATTACTGACAAATAACGTCGCTTCCTCTTGTAACACATGCACAATGTCTGTAATCACTTTTCCTTCAAACGCTGTTTCATATGTTTCGATTTCACGAATCTTTTTCTTCGTTGCATCGTTTATATGTTTCCACATCTCGCACCAATCATTCCGTTCTCGCTTTTGCATATTATCTGTCATTGCTTTACAAAACGAGACGTCGCTTGCACATACCACTTCCGTTGCTACAAGAGCTGGATCTCTCCATTTTCCTGATTCATCTACAACAATATGGACAGCAGCCGTTTGTTTCTTTATATATTGCGTTAATGCCTTAGATACTGGCATACCACCGAAACGAATAATGACATCTGGCTTCCATGTATCCTTCAACCATTCATTTCGTAAAAATGTATCATAGCAATCGATT
Source organism: Bacillus cereus group sp. N21 (assembly GCF_016483395.1). NCBI lineage: Bacteria > Bacillati > Bacillota > Bacilli > Caryophanales > Bacillaceae > Bacillus > Bacillus cereus group sp. N21. The sequence continues at coordinate 21,282 of NZ_JAEHBX010000011.1, read as the reverse complement.
ACCAATGATTTATCGTGATTACCGCTCCGAAGACCTGAAAGCGGATCTGCCAAAATTGGATATCCAGTTTTCTCAGCAAGCTGCGTGATAACTTCAGCAATCTCTGGATGACTATCGTCTCCACAAATAATAAGCCCCTTTTCCATACTCAAAAGGCGCTCTGTAAGAGAACTTACATATTCACTCGTCATCGCCATATTCCCTTGATGAACTGCCCCTGTATATTCACCTCGTCCTTTTTCCCATAATTCCTCTAAAGAAAAGTCAGGGATCAACGGCTCCCGAAGTGGAAAATTAATATGGACAGGTCCCCTTGGCGCAAGAGATGCACTTGCAACAGCACGCCCGGCTGTCATACGGGCATAATGATACATCGGCTCTCTAGCTTCTGGCAGTGCCATCTCCATAAACTGTTTCACAAAGGAGCCATATAAGTTCAGCTGATTCATTGCCTGCGGGGCACCAACATCTCTTAGTTCATGTGGTCTATCTGCTGTTAAGACAAGCATTGGCACACGCGAATGAAAGGCTTCACAAATTGCTGGATAATAGTTCGCTGCCGCTGTTCCTGATGTACATAAAATCGCTACAGGACGCTTCTTCGCTTTCGCAATACCGAGCGCGAAAAAAGCAGCTGATCGTTCATCTACATGCAAATATGTTTTTATCTGTTCATGTTGCTCCATTAGCAAGGCTAGCGGCGTTGACCGCGAACCTGGACTAATGACAACATCATATACATATAGACGCGCCAGTTCGTCCACAAATGCGCCTAAATAATATGATAATGCTTCTATATGATTATTCATTTCATTAATTCCTCCAAAGCACCAAGCATCGGTCTAAACTTCAAACTTGTTTCTTCATATTCAAGCTGTGGTACTGAATCAATCACAATACCGCAGCCGGCAAATAAGGATGCCTTGTCACCATTTAATAGCCCGCAGCGCAGGGCTACCGCAAATTCGCCGTTCCCTTTGTCATCTATCCAGCCGATTGGTGCTCCGTACAATCCACGGTCTAATAACTCTACATCACGGATGAGCTTCATCGCAGCGTGGCGTGGCGTACCACCAAGTGCTGGCGTTGGATGCAGTTCTTCCACCATTGAAAGAAGTGATGCTTCACCTTTCGCTTCAACCGGTGTATATAAATGTAGTAAATTTTTTGTTGTTAATAAACCTGGACGCTGCGGAATAGTAACGGATTCACAATGCTCTGTTAATACGCTACGAATCATATTGACTACATAACCATGCTCTGCTAAATTCTTTTCATCATGAAGAAGCGCATCACCATTTTGCTTACTTTCTTCTATAGAATTACCATGACCAATCGAACCAGCAAGGCACATCGATGTAAATTTTCCGCCTTCTTTTCGAATTAATCTCTCAGGCGTTGCTCCTAAAAAGCATGCTCCTTTATAATCGAAGGAAAACACGTAACAATCCGGTTGCCCAATACGGAGCGCCTCTAAAACACGAGCAGAATCAATATTCTGATCCATCGTTAGTTTTAATTCTCTTGCCAATACAACCTTTTGTACAATTCCTTTTTTCATTTCATCCTGCACTTTTACAATTGCATTCATCCAGCTCTTTGGATCAACTTCTACTTTAGAAGTTACTGTTAATTTCGCTTCTGTAAGCGGACAGTTGCATTCTTCTAAAATTCTTTTTTCCAAAGAAACAATTTCTTCATACACTCCCTGTGCAGAGTCTTCAGCTGAAATAAATGTATTCATTGTTAACCATGCTTTTTCATTTTTTACCGTTAAAAGAAAAGCCGGTAACGATAATGTTGTATCTTTAAACTCTTCCCAAAGATCCGTTTGTTCTTTTTCTGGATCAAATGAAAAGCTACCAAATAAAAGTGGACCCGTTCCAAATTCATACTCTTCTCTGTGAACAATTGCTTTCTCTTGCACTTTACTCCACTTTTCGCGGGCATTTTGAAAGCGTTTGTCAGAAGAATTTGCTATAGTGAGAACAGAGCCAATTCCAGCAAATATGACATGCTGAGATGGGTCTGCAAAATAACATCTATTTTTGGATGCAATCCTTTTTCCTGCTGCATAAAAAAGAAGCGGATCCATCCAATCTATTTGTTTTACAAAACTGACCAATGTTTTTTCATTCGTCGCATGTTTAATAGCTGCCAAAATCACTTCTTGTAAATCTTTTTGTTTCGTCTGAATCACAAAGTCTCCCCCCTATGGGCGAAAAATAGTCATAAATACGCTTGATTTTAAGATACACCTCAAACGAAAGCCCTGTCAACGTTTAGCATTTCTGAGAAATTCCCCTTCTCTTCCTAGAAAATAAACGTTGACACTAAATGATGCTTTTCCTACACTTAATTGTGTATATTATGTGACAAGGAGGATTCAACATGGAAATGAAAGTCGAAACGAATTCCTCTCCTATGTCGCCAAAGCCAAGTAAACAAACAGGCTGGCGCATTTGGTGGAGTTTATTACGTCCTCATACATTAACAGCAGCTTTTGTTCCTGTTTTTATTGGAACAGCTTATGCAATGCAAGTAGGGGGTATCAATCAAATACATCTCCCTCTTTTCTTTATCATGCTTCTTGCTTGTCTTCTCATTCAAGCAGCAACAAACATGTTTAATGAATACTTTGATTATAAAAGAGGATTAGATCACGAAGGTTCAGTTGGTATCGGTGGTGCCATTGTCCGTGACGGAATTCAACCAAAAACAGTCCTTAATTTAGCATTTGGATTTTTCGGTATCGCAATGCTTTTAGGCGTTTATATTTGTATGAACTCTAGCTGGTGGCTTGCTGCAATCGGTCTTGTTTGTATGGCTGTTGCTTACCTTTATACAGGCGGCCCACTTCCGATTGCCTATACGCCTTTTGGAGAATTAACAGCAGGATTATTTATGGGTGTTATTATTATTGGTATTTCATTTTTCATTCAGACAGGAACTGTAACATCAGAAATTATTTTAGTATCTATTCCAAATGCGATTTTAATTGGAGCGATTTTACTTTCCAACAACATTCGTGATTTAGATGGAGATAAAGAAAATGGCCGTAATACATTAGCGATTATTGTTGGACGTGAGAACGCAATTGGTGTTCTTGCTTCCATGTTTATTGTTTCCTACATTTGGACAATTGCCCTAATCATTGTCGGAATCGTGTCCCCATGGATGCTGATTGTTTTCCTAAGTGCCCCGAAAGCATTTAAAGCGACAAAAGGATTTATCGGCAAAAGTATTCCAATGGAAATGGCACCTGCGATGATCGCGACGGCAAAAACAAATACAATCTTTGGTTTCTTAATGGGAATCGGACTATTACTTGGTTATTTCCTATAAAAGAGGAGCTGCTAGAGCAGCTCCTTTTTCCATTTTCAAAATATATCGGCGATTTTTTAAATATATCGACCGTTTCTCCTCATATATCGGCACTTCGACACAACATATCGATCGCTCGACATTTTACAACACGATCGACTCACTCAAATACCGGGATATTTCCCGCAATCAAGCTCATACTACATAAAGAAACCGAATTGTAGGAAGGTGGATACTATGTTAACTCCACAACAAATCAATCATTTTAAATCCATTTTAGAAAAGCAACTGCACGAAATTGAACAAACGCTGCAAAGTCATGAAGGCGAAGACCGCGCCTCTGAACGGGAATCTGTTGGAGAATTATCCGCTTATGACAATCATCCCGGCGATATGGCTACCGAATTATATGAACGCGAAAAAGACTTCGGGCTTATTGAATTTTGGCATAAGCAACTGCAAGATACGAAGCATGCCTTACAAAAAATCGAAGCTGGCACATATGGGGTTTGCGAAGTTTCTGGTGAAGAAATTCCACTAGAAAGATTAGAAGCGATGCCAACTGCTACGACCTGTATAGAACATACAACGAATAAATTAAACTTAAGCGCACGTCCCGTTGAAGAAGAATTAGTAGAGCCACCGTTTGGCAAATACGATATGGACAGTGCCGTAGGATACGATGCAGAGGATGCTTGGCAAGATGTTGCTTTATACGGAACATCAGAAACACCATCTGATTTAGAACGCCGCGACTCGAAAAACTTTGATGAGATGTATGTAGATGCTGAAGAACCACGCGGTTACGTAGAAGACTTTGAAAACTTCATCGGAACAGATATGTATGGAAAGAATCCACAGGTGTATGCAACAGAAGAGCATGAAGAATACGAACAGATGCTGGATGATTTTGAAGAACGAACTTATAAAGGTGAGTTATCTCCGAATGAGTCTAGTTCAAAAGAATAAAAAAGCATTCCGAAATTCGGAATGCTTTTTTCTCGCTAGCTAATTAGTTTTTTGTAACGTTAGCAGCTTGTGGTCCACGGTTACCTTCAACGATTTCGAAAGAAACTTCTTGACCTTCTTCTAAAGTTTTGAAGCCGTCGCCTTGGATAGCTGAGAAATGTACGAATACATCGTCTCCACCTTCAACTTCGATGAAACCGAAACCTTTTTCGCCGTTAAACCATTTAACTTTACCTGTTTGCATGTCATGTACCTCCTAAATAAAAATGAAACTATGAATCCACATGAAAAGGTGGATATAAAGGACATGAATGTATCTCAGACCTGATGCCTTGAATTAAACACGCTTTATTTCCGTACCACATTATGTAGCTCAATAGTGATTTCACTATATCACGCTCTATCAAAAACGTCAAATGAGAACACTTTCATTTCAGCATTTTTCTCATATTTTTTTAAAAGGTTCACAAAATATGTAAACTATATATAAAGTGAAACTTTAATCAGTGGGGGTTTTCTTCATCCCCCACTGATTATTAGTTGAACGAATCGGGCTTTTACAGCCCATGCCAAGTGAAAACAAAGAGAGCAAACGCGAGCAGGTCACCTGTTGTTTTTCGTAGCAGTCACTTATATGTTGAACAATCAAAACAGATTTTTGTTTAAAAATTAACAAAACGATAGTTTTCTAATCTCATTAATTTCTGTACAATATTAGTATCCACTACATATGAGGTGAAAATAATGAAAGCACATGAAATTGAGTATAAATTATATGGCGATGATATGCAGTTTGTTGAAATTGAATTAGATCCAGAAGAAAGCGTAATTGCAGAAGCTGGAGCAATGATGATGATGGAAGACCATATTGAAATGGAAACAATCTTCGGTGACGGTGCTGGAAAGTCTAGCGGCCTATTCGGTAAATTAATGGGTGCCGGAAAACGACTCGTTACAGGTGAGAGTATGTTTATGACCGTATTTACAAATACAGGTCATGGCAAACGTCACGTATCATTTGCTGCACCTTACCCTGGAAAAATCGTTCCAGTTGATTTAACAGAATATCAAGGCAAAGTAGTTTGTCAAAAAGATGCATTCCTTTGCGCCGCAAAAGGTGTTTCTATCGGAATTGAATTCACGAAAAAAATTGGTAGCGGCTTCTTCGGCGGTGAAGGCTTCATTATGCAGAAGCTTGAAGGTGATGGCCTTGCTTTCATGCACGCAGGTGGCACAGTATACAAGCGTGAGCTTAAGCCCGGTGAAAGACTCCGCATTGATACAGGGTGTCTCGTTGCAATGACAAGAGATGTTTCCTACGACATTCAATTCGTAGGAAACGTAAAAACTGCGTTATTTGGCGGAGAAGGTTTATTCTTCGCTACATTAGAAGGACCAGGAACAGTTTGGATTCAATCCTTAACATTAAGCCGTTTAGCAGCGCGTCTTACAAGCCCTGCAGCTCAAAGTAGCGGGGAAGGTAGCGTTTTAGGTGGACTTGGTCGCCTTCTTGATGGAAAAGAATAAGGTCCAAATCGCTATGTCATAAGACGTAGCGATTTTTTTCACTTATCTTTTTCTCCTGTAGGACTGTACATACCATGTTGAATCATATAATACTCCATTGCCGCATTTAACCATTCCTCTTCTTCCTTTGTATATGGTGATGGAATCATATTTTCATACTCATCTTCCATATTTTCTAATCCATTCAAAGAGCATATCGTTTCTTCTCCCACATATGTAAGAGTTGCCTTCATATGTTGATCGACAAGCTTTTGTACCTCTGGATCATGGACTGGTTTTCCAAATAATCTCTTTACCTCCTTCGACAACTGAATAAATTCTTTATCCAATGCCACCATCTCTTCTTCAGATTTATCATATAATCGATCAACGACTTCCTTATCCATATATTCCTCAAGCCATAGGCGTTGTTCACTTTCTTTTTGTATATTACAAATTAAACTCATTAAAATGTCACTATCTACTTGCCCTTCATCTTCTAATAAAGTAATTGTTCGATTAATTGCTTTCAAAGAAATTTCGATATGCTCCTTTTTCTCTTCAAAAGCTTGTTTCTGACTTTGTAATGTTTCTTTTAAACTTACATTAAAGCTAGACATATTTATCATTACAGATATTTCGTCTAGACTATATCCTAAAAATTTTAGACTTACTATTTTTTGCAACGTTAAGATGTCTTGCTTTTTATATATTCGACGTCCGGAACTAGGATGTTTTTCGGGTTTAAGTAATCCAATTTCATCGTAATAATGTAGCGTCCGTATTGATATGCCTGCTCTTTTCGAAAACTCTCCAATTGAATAGTTTTCACTTTTACTCATCTTAAATCCCCCCTACATTCTTTTTACCGATGTGGTTACTCAAATCATACTACCTCACGTAACTGAAGGTTCAAGTGTTAATTTGTAAAAAACATTCATTTTTCATTGCACTTTGTTTTCAAGCCACTCAAAGAATGATTCCCCATCCCCACTCATATATTGAACTATTACTTCTTCTTTAGGAGGGCTTCTCTGATGCGTGCTCCTTTATCCTTTGATAAAGATACTGCCATATTGCTAGCTTCTTGCTGCGAGTTAACATATGATCAATATAAACAAAATGGGATTTTTCAAATACCTGAAGGATTTCAATATGTACAAGGTTTTCAGGCTAAGGTTATGCAAACAACAGAGTGGTTTGGATTCATATTAGAATCTGAAGATACAGTCATCGTAGCGTTTCGAGGGACCCAATCCGATCCAGAGTGGGTCATTGATTCACTTGTGAACCAAAAACCTTATCCATACGCCTTAAATAGCGGAAACGTCCATAACGGCTTTCTCTCTGTTTATGAATCGTGCCGTGATACGATTATGGATATGCTCGTATCTTTACCATCACATAAAAAACTACTCGCCACAGGGCATAGCCTAGGCGGAGCACTTGCCACACTACACATATTAGATGCACGCGTTAATACTGCATTTGCACAATACGGTCTCTATAACTTCGCCTCTCCAAAAGTCGGTGATATCACTTTTCGCAACTACTATAAAATGCAAGTAGCCAGCAGCTTTCGCTTCGTTAATTTATTCGATGTGGTCCCGCTTCTTCCACCGCGCAAAGTACATTTTAATGACCAAGACTGGGAGTATACACATGTTCATCACAACTTGACATTTACGAAAAATACAAAATCTATCGTCAACAACCACGCCATGACAACATACAAAACATGTCTGACTTCTCATTTTTGATACGGAAACATTTGGAAAAAATACACTATTATATTATAATAATCTATGTAATTATTTTTGGATGAGAGGACCTTACATGCTAAAATATTTCTTTGCAATTTTTCTCGTTATACTTTTTACGGTCACAGGTTTCTGTACATTCTCATACTTTGCTACAGAGGAATATGGTGGGACTGGTGTTTTGTATTCAGTAAATCCTTGTATCTCAGTAGCAAACTAAGTAAAAACAGCTTGGAAAATTTCCAAGCTATTTTTACTTTACGAATTCCACTCATTCTTCTTTCATGTTTTCTCATCAATATTTTCCAATAAATAAAAGCACCTCAAAATCTTCACAAGGGACTCTATCTTATTCCTATATATCCATTTTGATTTTCCAACATATAAGTCGCCTCTATGCATGGCCGGATGCTTTATCCCACCTAAAAAGAATGGTGGGTTATGTCGGTTTTTTAATTTGTATTTATATATATTCCATTCACGAAAGCTTAACCCTATCACCAATACCCCAAATCTCATTACTATACTGCAGAATCGTTCGATCACTAGCAAAGTGTCCTGATTGTGCAATATTGATGATAGACATTTCTAGCCACTTTCTTCGGTTTTCATATGCTCTTCCTACATCTTCTTGACGCTCTGCATATGGACTAAAATCACGAAGGACAAAGTACTCGTCATTTTGAATAACAAGAGAATCATAAATTGCTTCAAATTCGGCTCCAACATTTGTGAAAAAGCCATTTATTAACTGATCGACTACTTTTTTTATGTGCATATTATGATGATAGTAATCATTTGCACGATATCCACCATTTTGATAATAATGAAGCACCTCTTCCGCTGTTAAACCAAAGATAAAACAGGCTTCATCTCCTACTTTTTCTCTTATTTCAATATTGGCCCCATCCAGTGTTCCGAGCGTAATTGCACCATTCATCATAAACTTCATATTCCCTGTTCCTGATGCCTCTTTACTTGCTGTAGAGATTTGCTCACTTACATCTGCTGCCGGGAAAATATATTCAGCTAAAGAAACTCGATAGTTTTCTAGAAAGATAACTTTCATATATTGACTCACATATGGATCTTGATTTACCCTTCTAGCAAGTTCATTTATTAATTTAATAATTTTTTTTGCATAATAATAGCCTGGCGATGCCTTCGCTCCAAAAATAAATGTACGCGGATAAAACGAAAAGCTTGAGTCTTCTTTTAAACGATTGTACAAATACAAAATATGTAACACATTTAATAGTTGCCTTTTATAAGCGTGCAATCGTTTTACTTGTACATCAAAAATGGAACTCGGGTCAACGATAATCCCCATCTTGCTTTGAATTTGCTCTGCTAAAATATATTTACGCTCTTGCTTTACATCATGCAACTTGTCTTGAAAAGCAGTGTCATGTTGAAAGCTTTGCAGTGATTGCAACTGAATCGGTTGCTTCTTCCATTCCGTTCCAATTGCTTCTGAAATGAGATTTGCAAGCTGCGGGTTCGCCTTCATAAGCCAGCGCCGATGCGCGATTCCATTTGTCTTATTGTTAAATTTCTCCGGATAAAAATCATAAAACAATCGCATTTCACGTTGCTTTAAAATTTCCGTATGAATTTTTGCCACGCCATTTACACTATAGCTTCCTACAATTGCTAAATGTGCCATTTTGACAAGATCATGTGCGATAATTGCCATATCTTCAATCCGCTTCCAATCATACGGATATCGCTCCCATAGTTCATGACAAAAGCGTTCATTGATTTCTTCAATAATCATATAAATTCGTGGTAATAACGGTTTAAAAATATGGATTGGCCACTTCTCAAGTGCTTCTGATAATGTCGTATGATTCGTATAAGAAATTGTCTGAGTCGTAATATCCCATGCTTCTTCCCAAGCAAGCTTTTCTTCATCTAGTAAAATACGCATAAGTTCTGGAATTGCTAAAACGGGATGCGTATCGTTAATGTGAATCGCGATTTTCTCATGTAAATTACGAAGCGTTCCATTTCGCTCTCTATGCATGCGAACAATGTTTTGTAAGCTTGCTGATACAAGGAAATACTGCTGCTTTAAACGTAGCATTTTCCCTTCATCATGCGTATCATCCGGGTATAAAAATTCTGATACCACTTCTGTTTCACGTTTATATTTCAAAATATCTTTATAATTTTGTGGAAAAGGAACCGGCTCTGCATTCCAAAGGCGAAGTGTATTCACAGTATCTGTTTCATATCCAACAACCGGAACGTCATATGGAACTGCCATAATCACTTCCGCATTCGTATGACGAAATTCGAGGCGACCATTCATTTCTATCGGTTCTACATTTCCAAAGTAGCTCACTTCTACCGCTTGATCGTGTCGTCTTACTTCCCAAACATTTTCATGAAGGAGCCACTGTTCTGGTAATTCTACTTGATATCCATCCACAATTTTTTGATCAAACAAGCCATGCTTATAACGAATACCACATCCGTGCCCTGGAAGATTTAAAGATGCAAGTGAATCGAGAAAACAGGCTGCAAGGCGGCCAAGTCCTCCATTGCCAAGCCCTGCATCCGCTTCACTTTCTTCCAATTCCTTTAATGAAATTCCAAGCTCTGAAAGGCCTTGTTCACATACATCACGGATACCTAGATTTAGTAAGTTACTACCGAGCAAACGACCAAGTAAAAACTCAATAGACAAGTAATACATTTGCTTTTGATTCCCTGTCCGGTACCTTTCATTTGTTGCAATCCAATGCTGATTCATATACTCACGTACCATACGACCAAGTGTATTATACTGGTCACGACTGGTAGAATCTTTGAAACTTTTTCCATACATCGTTTCTAGTTTTTCTAAAAAGGCTACTTTAAAGCTTTCAACATGAGTAAACATTTTTTCACCACCTAAGAGTGTTTCAGCAAACTTTTATATAGTTCCTTATATTCAAGAGCTGACTTTTTCCAGCTATAATCCTCTGTCATCGCTTGTTTTACAAGCTGATTCCATACCGGTTGATTATGATAATACTTCAGTGCACGACGAATCGTATGTAACATGTCATGAGCGTTAAAATTTCTAAAGCTGAAACCATTTCCATTCTCTGTTTTCTCATTATAAGACTGAACTGTATCGTTCAATCCTCCCGTCTCTCTTACAATTGGGATCACACCATATGCCAGTGCAATGAGCTGTCCGAGTCCACATGGTTCAAATAATGATGGCATTAAAAATAAATCGCTCCCTGCATATACTTGATGCGCTAGCTCTTCATTAAACCCGATATACACTTTCACTTTTTCTGGATACTCATATGCCATCCATTCGAAAAACTGCTCATATTCAGAATCCCCTGATCCTAAAATGATACATTGTACATCGTCTTCCATCATTTCATGAAAGACAGTACGTACTAAATCAAGGCCTTTTTGCTTTGTTAATCGCGTTACCATCGAAATAATTGGCGTATCTTCTTTTTCTGGCAAACCAAAGTAGCGCTGTAATGCGCGTTTATTTTCTTGTTTTTCATACAATGATTTTGCATCATACTGCGCAGTAATATAAGGATCCGTTTTCGGATTATATACGCTCGTATCAATACCATTTACAATCCCGCTCAGCTTATCATTATATTTCCGTAACAAACCATCTAATTTTTCACCAAAAAATCCATATTGGATCTCTTCTTTATACGTCGGGCTAACCGCTGTAATGCGATCTGAAGCGATGATACCGCCTTTCATAAAGTTAACGTTCCCATAAAACTCAAGCTGTTTACTATCAAAATATTCATCACCAAGTTCCAGTAAATCATGCATAACTTCACGAGGAAACACACCCTGGAACTGCAAATTATGAATCGTATAAACAGTTTTAATATGCTCATACAATGGATGATCCCCATACTTTTCACGCAGTAAAAAATTCGCCATCGCTGTATGCCAATCATGACTGTGAAGGATGTCCACTTCAAAATCTAGGTGCGGCATACACTCTAACACCGCCTTAGAAAAGAAAGAAAAACGTTCTCCATCATCATAATGTCCATAAAGAGAATCCCTTTTAAAATAATATTCATTGTCGATTAAATAATACGTAATCCCGCCTTGCTTCCCTTTTAAAATCCCGCAATATTGATTTCGCCAACCGAGCTGCACATTGATTACCTTATGAAGCGTACATGCTTCTCGCAAGTGCTTGGGAATAAGGCTGTAGTTTGGTAGGATAATACGGACGTTTACTCCTAATTTTTTCAATTCTTTTGGAAGTGCACCCGCCACATCTGCTAAGCCACCTGATTTAATAAACGGTACGCATTCTGATACTGCAAATAAAATATTCACGTGTTGTTCCACTGCCTGAAAAGCGTGTACACCATGATCCGCCCTTCTTACAGCTTCCTCCCTTCGGATTTTAAATTCATATCATGATGAGCCAGTGAATCCCTATTGGATAGAATTTCACTGGCTATATATATCCATTTTGATTTTTCGACATATAAGTCGCTGCTACGAAGAACAAAAGATGATTGCTACTTGTTTTGTTTTCTCTCTTTGTTTTAACTCTTTGTTTTCACTTGGCATGGGGCAGGAAAAGGATCTGACCGCCTCTATGCATGGGCGGATGCTCTCTTCCACCTTAAAAAGAATGTTTTTTATCAGTTTTCCAATTTGTATTTAACTTACATAAAGCTTTTAAGAATAACTAGTAATATTTTGACTTTGAACACTGCCCTTTTCCAAAACGTATGGATTATCAGGCGTTCCTGTTAAAACCACACCATCCTCAATTTTAACATCCTTATCAATAATGACGCCGTCTAATATACAGTTATCTCCAATTTGGCTCTTTTGCATAATGATGCTATTTCGAATAACCGAACCTTTCCCAACCTTAACAGAACGAAATACAACACTATTCTCAACTTTTCCTGCAATAACACTGCCGTTTGCAATCATTGTGTTTTGCACCTGTGCTCCTTTTATATAACGTGTTGGTGGTTCATCCTTTACTTTTGTAAAAATCGGAGCTTCTTTCGTAAACAACTGCTTCCAAATAGAAGGCTGCAAAATTTCTAAACTATGTTTATAATAATTTTCAATCGAATCGATTACTGCTACATACCCTGTATGCTCATATGTAGTAATGTACAACGACTCTCCTCGTTTCTCTTTGACTACATCAAACAAACTATAGTGTTCCATGTCTTTATATGTTTCAAATAAATCTAATAATAACTGTTTCTTCAGCACATAAGTTTGCAGTGTTACGCCTTCATGGCATACTTCTGTAACATCCGCGCCCGTATGTATATGTCTTTCTAATATCTTTTGAAAATTTAATGCTGTAACAAGATGACTATTTGTAATAACAACATACTCTTGTCTGCTGCGCAGAAAATAGTCAATATGTCTTCTAAAATGAGCGAAGGAACCAAACTCATCTTGATTACATTGGCAATTCGGAGGAAATAAAAATAAGCCGTCGCGTTTTCTATCTAAATCCCATTGTTTTCCTGATCCGAGATGATCCATCAAGGAACGATTTTTATGACTCGTAAAAATCGCTACACTATGAATATGGGAATTAACCATATTTGAAAGCATAAAATCAATGAGACGATAACGTCCTCCAAATGGTAGTGCTGCCAGTGAACGGTGCCCTGTTACTTTCTTTAAGGAAGAAAAACTCCCTGTTGCATTAATAATTCCTAACATTGATTCTCCCATTCATCTTATCCTCCTTCACTATTTCCCCTCAGCTATTAGTACGACATCATCGATATTTTTTTCTGGACGAATAATTGTCCCATCTTCAATGACCATACCCGATCCGACAATCGCTCTTTCAATGACAACATTTTTACCGATGCATGCATCTGGCATAATTACCGAATCGATTACCATACTCCCTTCTCCAACCGTCACTCCTTGGAATAAAACAGAGTGTTTTACATCTCCTTCAACAACGCATCCTTCATTAATTAATGATTCTTCTACCTTTGCGCCTTCAGCAATATACTGCGGTGGCTCATTTGGATTCACCGAATAAATGCGCCAGCTATGATCATTTAACTGTAAGGTCGATTCTTCTCGAAGCAAGTCCATATTTGCTTCCCATAAACTTTTTACAGTTCCAACATCTTTCCAATACCCTTCAAATGGGTAAGCAATGAGCTTTTTCTCTTCGTCTAATAAAAGCGGGATGACATCTTTTCCAAAATCATTACTAGATTCTGGATTTCTTGCATCCATCTCTAAATATTCTTTTAAAACAGCCCAATTAAAGATATAAATTCCCATCGAAGCAAGATTGCTTTTTGGAAGTTGTGGTTTTTCCTCAAATTCAACAATTTCCATATCCTCATTCGTATGCATAATGCCGAATCGACTTGCCTCATCCCAAGGTACTTCAATAACTGAAATCGAAACATCTGCTTCTTTTTCAATATGGTAATCTAACATTTTACTGTAATCCATTTTATAAATATGATCTCCTGACAAAATCAGAACATATTCCGGATCGTACTGATGCAAATAGTTTAAGTTTTGATAAATAGCACTCGCTGTTCCTGTATACCATTTCACTCCTGAAGATTCCGAGTACGGAGGCAATACGGTCACGCCGCCATTCACACGATCTAAATCCCAAGCATTACCGATTCCAATATAACTATGAAGCTCAAGTGGCTGATACTGCGTTAAAATTCCAACTGTTTCAATACCAGAGTTTGCACAATTACTTAATGTGAAATCAATAATTCGGTACTTACCGCCAAACGGAACAGCTGGCTTTGCTAAATTTTTTGTTAAAGCACTTAAACGACTACCCTTTCCTCCTGCTAGTAACATCGCTACGCACGTCTGCTTTTGAACCATCTTATTTTTTGCTCCCCTTTCTCGTTTTCACTGGTCTTAAAATGGATACACCAAATGGTGGAATTGTTATTTCTACATGAGCAGACTGATTATGATACGGCTCTAGAATTGTCTTTAGGCGCTTTTTATTTACCTGCCCTGAGCCGCCATATATTGCTGCGTCACTATTTAAAATCTCGTTATAATACTTGAACTCTGGTACACCTACTTTATAATTTTCATACACAATATTAGTAAAATTACATATCACAACAAAGATATCGTCTTCCTTATCCCCTTTACGAATAAACGAGAAAATACTTTGTTCTTTGTTATCGGCATCAATCCACTGAAATCCTTCCTGCGAATGATCCAACTGCCAAAGTGGTTTAGAGCGCTTATACAATGCTATGAGCTCTTTAAAGTAATCATGCATATAACGATGCATTTCAAAATCATGCAAATTCCAATCTAGACCCTCGAGATCTTTCCATTCGTCAAACTGACCAAATTCCCCACCCATAAAGAGTAATTTCTTTCCAGGATGCGTAAAGAAATACCCGTATAATAAACGCAGTTGTGCAAACTTTTCCCAGTAGTCTCCTGGCATTTTATTTAACAATGATTTTTTTCCGTGAACGACTTCATCGTGAGAGAGCGGTAATATAAAGTTTTCGGAGTAAGCATATAGCAAAGAAAATGTCATTTTCTCATGAATATATTTCCGATATTCCGGTGCACACTCCATGTATTTTAGAACATCATTCATCCAGCCCATATTCCACTTATAATTAAACCCTAGTCCGCCTTCATACACTGGCGCAGTCACAAGTGGCCAAGCTGTCGAATCTTCTGCGGTCATCAAAAATTCTTCGTCCTCTGCAAATACTGCCTCATTTAACTCACGCAAGAAGGAAACGGCGTATTCATTACTTTGCTGCTTCCCTTCTTTTTCCCAGTACAACATATTCGCAACCGCATCGACACGAAAGCCGTCAATATGGTAATACTTCATCCAAAACAGTGCATTTGAAATTAAAAAATTACGCACTTCCTGTTTTCCTAAATCAAAATTTACTGTGCCCCAAACGTGATTTTCCTGCACATCCAAATCTTTATATTCATAGGTCGGCGCTCCATCAAATAAATACAACCCATGAGCATCTTTACAAAAATGACCCGGCACCCAATCTAAAATGACACCGATTCCATATTTATGACATTCATCGACAAAATACATGAAATCATGCGGTGTACCAAACCGGCTTGTCACCGCATAATATCCGGTTCCCTGATATCCCCAGGAACGGTCATATGGATGTTCCACAAGCGGCATAATTTCAATGTGGGTAAATTGATGTTCCACCACATAAGGAATGAGCTCCTCTGCCATCTCTCGATACGAGTACAGAGAGCCATCTTCTTTCTTTTTCCATGAACCAAAATGCAACTCATAAATTGCCATTGCTTCCTTATAAATTAATTTTCGTTTCTTCTTTCGAAACCAATTTTTATCATTCCATTTATATCCCTTTATATCAAAAATAACAGATGCCGTATTTGGTCTTACTTCTGCATATGTTGCATAGGGATCTGCTTTTAAAATTGTTTCACCATCTGGAGTTTCAATCGCATACTTATATAATTCATTTTCCCCCAAATGTGGTATAAACAATGACCAAATACCCTCTTCTGCCATTTTTCGCATCTTATGCCCTTCAATATCCCACTCATTAAAATCGCCAACTACACTCAGAGCTTTCGCATGAGGAGCCCATACTGTAAATCGTACGCCTTGTATTTCATCTTCCGTTACAAGATGCGCGCCAAATATGTTATAGCTCTCATAACACTGCTTTGTATGAAATTCATACACACTCTCTTCTATACAATTTGTTACACTCAATATGTTCACCTCACTAAGATGACAGAATTTTTATTACTTTGTAAACATTCGATAGGAAACTGAAATATCCTTGTGTATTTTTAAATAAATATACGTTTTTCCGCGAAAATTAAAGGTAACACTTTAATTTTTCGTCAAATTTATCGAATTTTGACGAATATTCATTGAAAGCGTTTTATTTTTTGTTCGTCCTTTTTTATTTTCCACAAAAATATACAATAGTAAGAAGGTCTCTATTTTTTTAGTTTCTTCCCTTCTTTATTATCTTGAAACAAATGTTTTCTCATAAAGTGAAACTTTAATCAGCTCTCACCAATTGGGTTTTTACGGGCAGTTTATCTCCCACCTAACTTCTTTGTTTCCATTGAATTTTGAGGTGAGATTATTACTGCCCACGAATAACGGAGTAAAACATTTACTGGAAATCATGCTTTCTAACTATCCCATCACTTAAATACTATATTTTATCTAATTGTTAGTAAGGCGATATATATTTTACTCTAAACATGGGGGCTTATTATAGCATAGCGCTTCTCCTATTTTAACAACCCTGAAACATCAAAATAACGCATTACAAGCTGGTATAATATATTTATCTAATCCTACTGTTACCGTCAATATGAAAGATTTAAAGCCAGGTAATTCGTTCAAGAAGAACTTCAAAACTGAAAACAAAGAAAAGTACCGACTCTCGGTACTTTTCTTATTTTTTCATTTCTTATTTACTTGTAAACCATAACTGTTTGTAACGGAGTAAAACTTATCTTTTCATCAATCTCTTGAGCAAAGTTTGTGGAAAATACATTAAGACGTACTTCCTCATATCCATTTCTTTTCAACTCTTCAATCCCAGCCTGAACTAGCTTTTTGGAAATCCCTTTACCCCGAAATTCAGATAAAACCAATTTCCCTTTCTGTAAAATAATCCGTATTTGTCCCTACTAATATCCATCCAGCTATTGAATCATTCTCTTTGTATACAAGATAATACGCCCCTTTTTCAATAAGACCTGTCATCATCTGTATCGCCTTTTCTCCGGAAATTGTTCCATGATTTTGAATACCTTCATTAGCAGATAATACTGCATTAGATAGTATGTATATTGTTTCTTCAGCATTAGCTCTTTCTATCATAACTTTATTCCCCTCATTTTTATTACGCTCTCATGAAATAATTCTTTACGATCGCTATCCCCCCATTTCATGGATTTAATTTCCATATAAAAAAATAAAAGCACTCTATACAAAATAGGGTGCTTTTCCTATAAATGATCCTTTCCCAGCAAAAGGGGGTGTATATTTGGGGATATACAGGGAAACTGGAAAAGGAATTTATATAAAGTTATATAAAAATTCAGAAGCCGGAAGCAATTTCCCGCTTCTGAATTATTTATCAATTATCCTTATAGTACTGGTGCCATTGTTTCTTTTAATACTTTTACAGAGTGAGTAAATTTCACTTTTTCTTCTTTATTTAACTCAAGCTCCACGATTTCACGTACACCTTCGCGGTTAATGACAGCTGGAACACCTACATAAGCATCTTTCTCGCCGTATTGACCTTCAAGGTATGCAGATACAGTTAGTACACTGTTCTCGTTGTTTAAGATCGCTTTAGTTACACGAAGTAGTGACATACCAATTCCGTAGTAAGTTGCACCTTTACGCTCGATGATGTGGTAAGCAGCATCGCGTACATTTGCAAAGATTTTATCTAAATCATCTTGGTTATACTGTTCGTTGTTCGCTAAGATTGTTTCTAGCTTTTGTACACCTACAGTAGCGTGGCTCCATACTGGAAGTTCAGTGTCACCGTGCTCACCAATGATATATGCATGAACGTTACGTGGATCTACATCTAAATAGTCACCTAACATGTAGCGGAAACGAGCAGAGTCTAAAGTTGTACCAGAACCGATTACGCGTTCTTTTGGTAATCCAGATTCTTTCCAAGTTACATAAGTTAAAATATCAACTGGGTTAGTTGCGATTAGGAAAATACCATCAAATCCGTTATCCATAATGCCGCGAACGATTTGCTTAAAGATTTTTGTATTTTTCTCAACTAAATCTAAACGAGTTTCACCTGGCTTTTGTGGTAATCCAGCAGTGATAACAACTAAATCTGCATCTTTGCAATCTGCATAACTACCGCTCCAAACTTTTGTTGGTGATGGAGAGAATGGTACCGCATGGCTTAAGTCCATTGCTTCCCCTTCCGCTTTAGCCTCATTTACATCCACAAGTACAAATTCTTCAGCTACACCTTGGTTAATCATTGAGTAAGCATAACTACAACCTACTGCACCTGTTCCTACTAATACTACACGATTGATACCTTTTTTCATGGTAAATTCCCCTCTCTATTGTTCACATTTATTTTTTTTATTATTGTTTAAGTAATTAATTAAAATACTAATTTAATGTTGTTTAACTTCTTTACATTCATATTGTAGCACGATTCATTGTGAATATATTCACAAATTATGACCTATTTGTGAACTTTCTCACACACAGTAGAAAGTTATGATATTAGGTGTGGAATCAATTTTAATGGAAGCCTTTTCTTTAGATTGTGAAAAACTTATTTCCTTATATTTTATCGTTTACCTATTAAAGATTAGATCATACATAATTTGCAAAAGCTCTATATCCTTCCCATTACAATTTCTTTATACTCAAAAACGAAAAAGCTATCCTTTCAGCAGTATTTCCAGAAAGAATAACTTATTTTTTCGTTTTTGGAACCATCCTTTTTCTTAGTTTGTTGACAGTATGAGGGTGCCTCTACAAACTATTAGTAACATCTCCATCTTATCTTTTTTCCGGCATTAAACGGGTAGATACCCCAATTCGATTCCATGCATTAATAGTAACAATCTGCATAATGATTTCAGCAATTTGTTCTTCTTCAAAGAAATTTCTTACCTCTTCATATACCTTATCAGGAACGTGCGTTTCCGCTACTAGTGTAATTGCCTCTGTCAAAGCAAGCACAGCACGTTCTTCCTGCGTAAAAAATGGTGTCTCACGCCAAGCATTAAGAGCATAAATACGTTGCTCTGTTTCCCCTAGTTTTCGTGCATCTTTCGTATGAATATCAATGCAATACGCACATCCATTGATTTGAGAAGCCCGGATTTTAATTAGCTCTTTCAATATTTCATCAATACTTGTAGTCAACAAGTATTTTTCTAAACCTACCATTGCCTTATAACCTTCCGGATTTACCTTTCCCATTAAAAATCTTGTTTCCATCTTATATTCCCTCCATAAAATTAGTTTGTACTTTGGTACCAGGATATTTAATAAGGTCTTTCATGAATTATTTCAAATCACTATCTGCCGTAAAATATTTTCATTCATGACAGAAGCTCTAATAGAAAACATACAAGCATCCCTTTTATATCCTGTCACTTATAAGACAAATTAGCTTTTCAATTTGTGACAAAATAAAAAAGAGATCTAAAAAAAAGATCTCTTTTTCAATTACATGCTATAGAACTGGAATATGCTTTAGTTTATCAGGATTGACTACAATGTAGATTCTTCTAATGGATTCTCCGCTTTCATCCCACTCAAAGCATATGGCCTTCTCTGCACGGCCCTTATTCCTTGCTAAAATACCAAATTGACCATTTATGATAGTTGGGAGAAGCTCCAATTGGAAGAATCCTCGTGAAACAATAGACTCCAAAAATATCTGGATACGCTGTTTGCCCATAATCGGAAATATAGCAGCACGTACTTTACCGCCTCCGTCAGTGACAAGTGTTGCATCTACTGTCAGTAAATTAATAAATCCCTCAAAATTTCCTGTTTCTGAGCCTTTGATAAAGGTATGTATCATCTTTTCTGTATGATCCAATTGTTGCGGATGTATGGGTACTTCATGCCTTATCTTCTCTTTACAACGACTAAAAATCTTTCGGCAATTTGCCTCTGATTTGTTTAAAAGCTCCGCTATTTCACGATACTCGTACTTAAACACTTCTCTTAAAACAAATATAGCTCTTTCAACAGGTGTTAACTTCTCTAACAGTACAAGGAATGCATAGGATACTCTTTCGGTTTGCAGTAGTGTTTCCATTGGATTTAATTTCTCCCTATCTATCTCTGGCTCAGGAAGCCATTCTCCTGTATACATTTCTCTCTGTTTCCGCGCAGACTGTAGTACATTCAAACAATGGTTTGTTGTCACCTTAATTAAATATGCTTTCATATTTCTAATTTGTTCTTGCTCCATATGCTGACTTTTAATGAGTATATCTTGTGCAACATCCTCTGCATCACTAACAGAGCCAAGCAGGCGGTATGCAACAGAGTAAACTAAGGGTTGATACGTTCGATACAAAGTTTCAAAATCCATACTACCACTCCATTCTATAGCGTGTTCCAATATAAAAATATATGATTTGTTATAATTCTTTCTGTTACGAAAGGAACGATTCTTCATTTTATACAAACTCTTATATATTGCTGACATGATAATATTGGTTAATTTTTATTCATTGGTATAGATAACAATGCTTTATAGATTGTATCTTGAACAATATCTTCCGCTTCCACTGCATTTACACCGATTTTAAGAAGATATCTATAAATATTCTTAGACGTTTGTATAATTATTTCTTCAACTTTTTCATATGCCATTGCTCTCTCCTTTCTATTAGTTAGACGCCTCAAAAAGAAAAAAGTATACAAAAATTATCAATTTTAATAAAAAAAGCAGACTTTGATAAGTCTGCTTTTTCTTGAAGAAAATATCATTATAAATAAAAAGAGATAGCAGATTATGCTATCTCTTTAAGTATGACCCGTACGGGATTCGAACCCGTGTTACCGCCGTGAAAGGGCGGTGTCTTAACCACTTGACCAACGGGCCAGTTTCTGGCAGAGAAGAAGGGATTCGAACCCTCGCACCGCGTTAGCGATCTACTCCCTTAGCAGGGGAGCCCCTTGAGCCAC
>NZ_JAEHBX010000109.1:0-10106 GCF_016483395.1 Bacillus cereus group sp. N21 | reverse complement strand
TATGATTTAATTGTACGCGTGAAGGGTGAAGAAGAGAAAGCGAAAGGAATTCAAATACATACGAAGCTATGAAAAATTGGCAAGCGGAGTGTACCCGCTTGCCGTTTCCATTTCCAGTTGGTTCTGGCACAACACATGCTCATCAATTTACTCAGTTACTGTATATTGTTTGGCGGAATCGTATTTGCTATTTCTTTATTTTTGGGCTGAGATTGAACCGTTTCTTTTTTTACTAGTTGTGTTTCTATATTGTTAGAACAACCTGTAATTATAAATAAAGAAGTAATTGCTAATCCTGTTGCTACATAATATTTTACGTTTTTAGACTCCTTTCCTATATGTATGAGATTTCAAGTATATGGAATAAATATCAAGAAATTGTGGAGTGATATGCATGATTTCGAGTGAAAAGGAATCGTTGGGGAATCTGTATCTCGCTTAAACTGGCAGTAGGACGCTCACTGATTAATGTTTTACTTTCTACACGATAATTATTAATTGACGAAAAATTATAACAATAATAAAATGAATTACATTGGATAATTTGTTTTGATACATAGAATTCAAGGGGGATTATTATGAAGCCAACATTTTTTGCCCAAAATAGAGAACGATTAACGAGAACATTGCCAGATGAATCGATTACTATTTTATTTGCCGGACAGGCACCACATATGTCAGCTGATGCACACTATAAATTTGTGCCGAATCGAAATTTTTACTATTTAACGGGAATCGATGAGCCAAATGTTATTTTTATTTTAAAAAAATTTGGAGATAGTGTAGAAGAAACTCTTTTCATTGAAAAACCAGATCCAGTGCTTGAAAAATGGGTTGGTAAAACCGTTTCGAAAGAAGAAGCAGAAAACATTTCTGGTATTAAGAAGGTTGTATATATAGAAAGTTTTGAAGTAACAATTGCGAATACACTTTTCGCAGAAAATGTGAAACATGTGTATTTAGATTTAGAACGTCGTAATTGGAAAGGTACTGAGACGAAGGCGCTAGCATTTGCGAAGCACGTAAGAGAACAGTATCCTCATCTTTCAATTGGGAATGTCTATCCGAACATTTGTGAATTACGAGTGTTCAAAACAGATGAAGAAATTGAAAAAATAAAAGAAGCAATTGAGGTTACTCAAGAGGGTATTTATAATGTGCTGAAACAAGCGAAAGCAGGCATAATGGAATATGAATTAGAAGCGCATTTTGATTTCACATTAAAATCGTCTGGTATTAAATATCATGCATTCGATACAATTTTGGCGAGTGGTAAAAATGCTACTGTGCTGCATTATGAAGATAATGATGCAAAAGTGCAACAAGGTGATTTAGTACTGCTCGATTTAGGTGCTCAAAAAGACTACTACAATGCTGATATTAGTTACACATTCCCAGCTAGTGGAACATTCTCTAATCGCCAAAAACAAATATATAATATTGTATTAAAGGCATTAAAAGAAACAACTGAACTTATAAAGCCAGGATTAAAATTCGCTGCATTAAATGAACATACAAAAAAAGTACTGGCAGAAGAGTGTAAAGAAATTGGTTTAATTCAAGAAGATGAGGAACTATCTAAATATTATTATCATGGTGTGAGCCATTTCCTCGGTTTAGATACTCATGATGTAGGAACATACAAAGATAGAGTATTAGAAGAAGGTATGGTCATTACGATAGAACCAGGTTTGTATATTGAAGAAGAATCAATTGGAATTCGTATTGAAGATGATATTCTTGTCACAAAGGACGGGTATGAAAACTTGTCAAAAGATATCATTAGAACGGTTGAAGAGATTGAAGAGTTTATGAGAGAAAATAATGAAAACGTTAAGGAAAGACAAGTTGTTACAAAATAGTAAATGTAAAAGACGCTCTTATTCTTATTTCACATATACATAGGCTTCATTTGCAGTTACGTAAACGTAAAGTAACTCCAAAATATACAATAAAAGTTGATTTTGGAGTTGCTTTTTGTTTACTTCACTTTTTTCGGCATTCTGCATCTAGGAGGTAAATCCGTTGACCACGGCAAGACTTTATCAATTTCTTCTTTATTGTTTAAATCGATATTGGGAAGCGTTTCAAACAAATAAAGAAGATAATGATAGGGACTTAAATTGTTCTCTTTTGCGGTTTCAACCACACTATACATGATGGCACTTCCTCTAGCACCTCGCGGTGTATTTGAGAACATCCAATTTTTTCTCCCAATTACAAACGGTTTAATAGAACGTTAACTTCTGTTGTTATCGATTTCTAAATGGCGTCTAATAAAAAAGCTTCAAGATGATTCCATTGATTCAAACAATAAGAGATGGCTTTTCCTAGAGCGCTTTTTGGCAAAACAAGATCTTTCTGTTCATGAAGCCATACCGAAAAAAGGTCCAGAATGGGCCTGCTTTTTTTTAGACGCTGCTCATATCGCTCGGTAGGGTTGACATGGTTGAGCTTCCTTTCAATCGAATAGAGTTGATTACAGAAGTGTAAACCTTCATTTGCCTTCACTTTTTTCCCCTTCTGTGAATCAAGTAAAGCTTTTAAGGCTTCATCAAACTTCCGTCTGGCATGCGCCCAACATCCCACAAGAGTAACATCCGGTACTTGATGATAACCACTATATCCATCTACTTGTAAATACCTTTGAAAACCAGTTAAAAACGCTTCGGATGTTCCCCTGCTCTTGTGGGCTGATAGTCATAGGGAACAATAGGGATATCCTCTCGCCCCGTACGGTATAACCACAGATAGGACTTGGTTGTTGCGGTCCGTCCAGGTTCGCGTAAGACTTGGAAGGTTGTTTCGTCTGCATGAAGGATGGTTCGAGTAAGTAGATGTTCATGCATCCTTTCATACAAAGCCACTAACCATCGATCGGCCCCATATAATAACCAAATTCCCATCGTTTGTCGTGATAAGAAGATTCCCATGCGTTCAAAATGCTTTTCCTGACGATAAAGAGGCAATCCTTCTACATATTTTTGTGTCATAATATACGCCATAATGGATGGGGAAGCGATACTTTTAGGGAAGGCGGGGACTGGCATCTTAGCCGTCACAACTCATCTAATTCACACTTACGACAAGCGTATACATACCTCTTATGTTCTGTCACCTTTACTTCCGCAGGAAGAATCGTCAGTTCCTTTCGGACTTCTACACTCATCTCATGCAAAGCACCACCACAGCACGAACAAAATTGTTCCTCATTCGGTAAACGATATTCAACCGTTTCAACAGTGAGGTTTTGGACAGACTCATCCCTATGACCGCGTTTCTTTTTGCGACGATAGGTGATCGTTTCAACAGCTGGTTCGGGTGTTTCAGAATCACTTTCTTTCTCAGCCTCATTAAACAGTTCTAAAGCGAGTTGATTATTAGGTGTTTTTTCGCTAGACGTACCAAACCGTTTTTGTTGACTAAGACGAAACTGTTCTTCAGACCATCTCACTTTTGCCGTGAGTTCCTCTACTTGAGCTTGAAGTGATTCAATTGTGGGTTGGTTTGAATGTGAAGGTGTTGTTTTCATGGATAAATAAATTCCACAAAATTATCCAAATTCCTTTTACATATATGATCCTTATAGAATGGTTCTCGTATGTACGGCTTGATGTCCTTGTTTTTGGTGAAAAGCAAATCCATCAAGAAGCCCTCTCAATTGTCGTCTTGATATGGTAAGTGGCACACTTGGATGACCAGTTGGCCAATAAAACATTCCCTTTTCCAATCTGCGATAGTGCAATCAGAAACCATTATGTTCCCAAACAAGAATTTTTAGTTTGTCGCGTGAGTGATTACAAAAAACAAGTAAACAAGAAGAAAAGGGGTCTAACTCAAATTCTTCTTTTACAATAGCCGCTAGTCCATCAATCGATTTACGTAAATCTGTTGCCCCTTGTGCAAGATATACTTTTTCAATTACGATTTCTGATATCATTGTTGTTTCACCGCTTGCATCACTTGTAGGAGCACTTGGGGAGTAAAAGGCACATCTAATTCAATGGTTGCTTCTTGAATGTGAATTCGAATGGTGGCATGTATGTTTTCTTCTACGACAGGGACATTCATAGAAATCCAATTCACACGCTCATTTTTATTTTGCTCTTCAGTTTCAGGTGATATTTTTTCAACCAGTAATATAGCCGATGAACCGGTAGGTTCTGTTTTTGACACCAGGCAACTTTGGATAATCCACTGTTTTTATAGTCTTGAATATAAGTTTCCCATTCTTTCTTTAATAGGTGTCTTTTCATAAAAAAACCTCCACATGTAGTATGTAAGGAGATTATCTCATGAGTTATTTACAAATTGTAGGTGGGGAATATTTGACGCTTACCTCGATATCAGCAATGTGCAATGTCCTACAATTATCAAGAGCGACGTATTATTATGAGGCAAAACAAGCACAAGATACGGTAGATGAATTGTCACCACTTGTGAAAGAAATCTTCCGAGAGAGCCGTCAGAACTATGGAACACGAAAGATAAAAGTGGAATTAAAGAAGTTAGGATATGTGATTTCACGTCGCCGTATTGGGCGAATCATGCAGAACCAAGGTTTAGTATCGAACTATACGATTGTACAGTTTAAGCCGAAGAGAATTTGCTGTAATGAAGAAAACATTTCAAACGAACTCCATCGTCAGTTCAACCAACAAGAAGAGCTAGCTGTAGTCGTAAGTAATTTAACATACGTCCGCGTGAACAAAAAGTGGAATTAAGTATGTTTATTAGTCGATCTCTTTAATCGAGAAATCATAGCGCAGGTCAAAGGAAAGATGCCGAGCTTGTTTCGCAGGCTTTCGCAACGGTGAAAGCAAACTTGAATCGGATTACCTTATTTCATACAGATCGAGGAAATGAGTTTAAAAACAAGCTGATTCATGACAAGTTAAAGACCTTCAAAATCAAGCGTTCATTAAGTGGAAAAGGCTGTCCATATGATAATGCAGTAGCGGAATTGACTTGCAAAATCTTCAAAACAGAGTTCGTTCGCGGTCGTCATTTCACAAGTTTAGAAGAATTGATTTTAGAATTGAACGACTACGTAAACTGGTTTAACAATGTTAGAATCCATGGCACACTAGGCTATTTGAGCCCTGTTCAGTACAGGCAGGAACACCTTAAAAAAATTGTCTAGTTTCGTGTTGACATACCACTACATCTCACAATGTGTAGCAGGTGTGAAATAGAGTAATTGAAATAGGATACATAAACATTTCTGATCTAGAAATTGTTCATGTATCCTATTTTTTATGTTATTTTAATGAGTTCAAATTATATATAACGTAAGAAATCTCTTTCTAAAAAAGTATCCATATTCTTGTCTTTCTACAATAATAAAGAAATAGGGTAATGGAAAACTTCTGCCAGCGCTGTCCATCCTTTTATAATGAACGCTTCAATAGATACCAGAACGTATATTTGGTATAATCAAAACATGCTACTAGAAGCTTAATAGTATGGAAATTAAGCTTTGCAAGTATTAATAGAATAAGCGAACAATTTATACTTTGCAAAGTCATTGTTAGAAAGGAATAGATGAGATGAATCAAATTTCATTTGAAGATTTATTTGATGAGAATGTAGTGGAGGCGACCGAGATAGAAGTACCTTTATCTTCACTGCAGAAAGATATCTTGGAATTGCTCAATTCTGAAGAAATAAGTGCAATGAAGCTATGTGAAAAATTAATACTATCAGGAAAAATACCTAATGAAAGATTCA
The DNA here is from genome assembly GCF_016483395.1 of Bacillus cereus group sp. N21. Lineage (NCBI taxonomy): Bacteria > Bacillati > Bacillota > Bacilli > Caryophanales > Bacillaceae > Bacillus > Bacillus cereus group sp. N21. Next base: position 4,376 of record NZ_JAEHBX010000109.1, on the reverse strand, counting down.
CAACCGATAAGCCTAAAGCTTACGGACAAGTATGCTTAATTCTTGAAGGTTTTGTTACTGAAGGAAAGCTTACTTTTATAAAAAATGATGAGAAAAGAGATAGATTATATAAAATGAAAGAAGAAGTTTCTTAATGCTTCAAAAGCGTATAATACCCAGATTAAATACGCTTAAAATAACGTGTTTTTCTATTTAAGTGGGAAGATTTCTGTCATTTTTTATGACACAATTATACCAACATTATACGCAATTGACAGAATTATACCCACTTACTCTACGAATTTACTCTTTCTATATTATGCTTTACGCAGTCTAAGACTCCTTTTGCTTTCAAAATAAATAGACAGGAGAATAGAATGGGATATCAATATGAAATATTTATGTTTTGGTATGTAGGTTTTATTTTCTGGGTGTTACTATTAATTTCTTTAATAACTTTTATTGTCGCTATAAAACGAGAATCTTGGATAATGACACTTGTCAGCCTCATTTTAATAATTCCTAATGTTATATTCATGCTAATAGATAAGTTGGAATTAATTATATATCTAGCTTTAATTTTACCTATCTTACAAATTTTAATGGTAGTTAAATTTATAAAAAAAGGCATGGGTTTAACATGAAAAGTTAAAAAAGTTAGAGAGGGAATTTTCAGTCATAGAAGCAGCTTGATTATGCGTATCTGCATTTCGAATTTAAAGTTAATTTTAAGGATAGTCCTAGATCTTTAAATTTTATTGAAAATATCGTGTATTTGTTGATTTGAAATAAAGTTCAACCGTTTTGAAATTATCAATACCTAAAACGTAAAAAGTCATAAAAAATAAATGGTGATACATATTAGTCATGTATAATATGTATCACCATTGTAATTCTTGTTCCACAATCGCGCCCTTTAATGGAATAACTAAAACATGGTCTCAATCTTTAAATTCAATTAATTCTTCTTTCACTATAGCACCCGTTACTTTAAGTACAATTCTTCACATACTTTAAAATATAAAAGGTTGATCATCTATTTTGAACAGATATTCTAACATTCATTCTTATAAATTATGTAGTTGCTAAAACTAATAATTTTCATAAGGTTGAATAAAAACCTCATTTACTTTATGATACGGTTCTCCGTTGTATATCTAAATGAGTTTTTTTCTCTTTTATAAATATCCTAACAACGCATTTAAGCAATCATTTTCCATCCTACTAAGTAGTTTACGGGCTTGTTCGATAATTCTATTTATAAAAATTCGCTCCTTTTTATTGACAGAAAATTCAAATTTATTATATAATTTTTGGTATTACCAATGTCTTTAACATGTATTACCATAAAATAAAGGGGACGATGGCTTGAAAGAAAAGGAACGCTCCTCAGATAAAATTGAGAATGAATTAATTAGATCCATATTGGCTGGTGTTTATTCTGTAGGAAGTACTTTACCGCCGGAAAGAGAGCTTGCGAAAGAATTTGGTGTTGGTCGCCCAACTATTCGGGAGGCGCTTCAACGTTTAGGAAGGAGTGGATGGATAACAGGGAGAAAAGGAATGCCAGCGCTTATTAATGATTATTGGAGCAATGGGAATCTAACGACACTTATTAATATTGTTGAGAATCATCATATCATTACAGATGAATTTATTATGTACTTATTAGAATTTAGAAGTTCGTTGACTCCGACTTATATTCGTGATGCTGTTACGTTTAATCAACCTAAAGTGGTTGCTCTCCTTGCCAATCTTGAGCAGCTTGAAGATAGTGCAGAAAGCTATGCAGCATTTGATTGGGATTTGCAAAAAAGGTGTGCTGGGCTTGCGGCCAATCCGATCTTTCTACTCATTTTAAATAGCTTCGATTCCATTTATGTAGATATGGGGAAAAGATATTTTTCTGTAAAAGATCATCGTGGGTTGTCCTTCAACTATTACCACGACTTATTAAAAGCTGCATTAAAGGGAGATGCAATTGAAGCGGAAAGATTGTGTAAGACAACAATGGAGAAAAGCTTGGCTCTCTGGAAAGATAGAAAAAAATAAAGAAAGCTGGAGGCGTAATGAATGAAACTAAAATATTTTAAAGAATATTTTTCCTACCCTGATATATTGATCATGAGCTGTTTTTTCCTCATTAGCTTTGGATTTATGATTCTACATTTAATCTCTATCGGAATTTGGGGTGCTTTTATTTTGGGAATGATTATGTATTCCGTAGCTGAGTACGCTACTCACAGGTTTATTTTTCATCTAAAGCCACCAAAGAATGCATTTTTATTAAAAATGCTTAAGCGCCTACATTATGACCACCATACAAATCCGAATGAATTACATTTATTATTTTTACCCTTATGGTATAGTGTACCCAACATTGCAATTGCAGGAGCAATTTTTTATTTTCTTTCATCCAGCTTTGTCATGACAAACGCATTTATTGCAGGTATTATGCTCTTTTTATTATTTTATGAGTGGAAGCATTATATCGCGCATCGCCCCCTTCAACCAATATCACCATGGGGGCGCTGGATGAAAAAGGTTCATTTATGGCATCACTTCAAAAATGAAAATTACTGGTATGGTGTTACGAACCCAGCCTATGATTTTCTCATGGGCACCTTTAAAGACCAAAAGGATGTTGCCCAAAGTAAAACTGCTAAAAATCTAGAAAAACGTGGTGACCAGAAAATAGAATTATAAAAAATAATCCATTGTCATCATCCTGGAAATGTCGAATGAATTTTGCAGCTTCGACATTTCTCAGGGAGTGACAGGCATTTTTTTCTATTGAGTAGTAAGCATGGTAATAGATTGCATAAGACTCGTTTGAAAGTTTTTCTTACCGAAAAATGCATCCGCTTTGTTCTGTATTTCTCTTAGCATTGCGTCATTTTCACGAAGTGTTTCGCGGATTCTATCTACAATCTGCATCGCGTTTGCCCCAGTGATTTCTTTAGCGACTCGTTCCAGAAGAATCTTTGTATCAACAGAAAATTTCCGCGTAAAGCTATGGCACCTGACAATGTTATTGCGGAGAAACTCGGAATATTCAGGCGTGAAAGCACGACGAATACAGCCCCTCATCCCTGCATAACCATAGGAAATCTCCGATGCGGCCCGATAAAACAAAATCATCCCGTCAGCACGGCTTGATTCAGGGTGCAACCTGAGTTCCGTAATATACGAAACTAAGCGCTTCATCACTACTGTCCCTTGCTCAGTCGCTTCCCACCATTCTAATAAACGCTGTTGTTTTTCTTCAGTCATCCATGTATAACTTGTTCAACAAACCTTTATAATCTTTTTTACTTCCCCAAAATAATCAAAAAACTGCTTTAGGGCATAACAGTATGTTTTTAGTGTATTGCTGCTTTTTTCTGTTGCATCTAAATACTTCAAATACTTCATCACCGGAACTAAAGGCATTCCTCCTTCATCAAGAAGTAAATACCTTTTCTTACTACCATCAAGTAACACTTCCTGTACTTTCATAACATCCTCCACCTTAAAACATAAGATCATATAGTAAACATATTAAACTAGAATTTTTAAATATAGTTTATAATTCTAATATGTATTAAAAAGAGGATATTAGCTCTTATATTGAACTAACTATCCTCAATCATAGTACAGTTAATTAAAAAAAGTTGCACTGTTTTTTTCTTTTTGATTAAAAAAATGTCTTAGCGTGGGTTTTATGTCATTTGATTGGCGGGACCCCATCGCTATCAAGCTAAGATTTTGAAGTACCCCCAAAATGAAAATTTTCTTTCTCTACAGTTAGTTATTTGGAGAAGTTAGTGTTGGTTTAAATAAAGTTTGATCAAAAATGTTTTGCAAATCCTTATTTAGTGAGAATCAAAAAGAAATCATTTTGAAAATAGATTAATCAAGATGGTTTCTTTTTGTGTATTGCATAGGGATTTAGTAGGGTCATTTTAATTAAACTTTATCCCAGTGCTATAGATAACGGCGCACCTTGAAATAAAATAGGGTGTGATGTTTAGTGGTTTTTATATTTTAATAATTGTATATAAATAAAATATGCTATAGAGCACCGAGATATAATGGTATGATATTACTGTAATTCATAATTTATACAGAAAAGGGTAGGGATAGAATATGCTATATTCCAAAAAGTTAGTAGGTATGAGTTTGATAGTATCACTTACGATAGGTGGGCTAAGTGCTTGTAATACATATGCAGATTCATCGAAAGTAAAACAAGGAAGTGTATCTAAAAAGAGTGATAATGCAAATAGACCAGCTGAAGCTCTAACAGCTTACATGAATGCGGGCTTCTATGATAAAGACATAGACAAAATGAGTAAATTAACAGGTGAAGATGGAAAACAATTTAATGAAGCGATGGCGGAAAAGGTTAGAAAAGC